>JAOZIG010000189.1 GCA_026014515.1 Candidatus Bathyarchaeota archaeon
CTTGCGTTGGGAGGCTCAAAGGAACCCATGAAGATATTCAAAGAGTTCATGGGACGAGAACCATCAACCAAAGCACTGCTCAGACACAGCGGTTTATTGTAGAAGAATGGAGCCCCGACCGGGATTTGAACCCGGGGTCTCTTCCTTACCAAGGAAGCGCTTTAACCGAGCTAGAGCTATCGGGGCGATGTATCCTATTGATTGATAGGTTTCTTTTTAATATTGCCCCTTTTTGATTTTGTTTGGTTACAGGGAAGTTATTGGTATCCGAAATTATGTATGTTGATAGGTGACGGTTTAGAATTGGCTATGGTTTATGAAATCGGTTTTCCTGTTTTTAGTCTAAAAGAGGCTATTTTAAGCGCTCTTTTAGTGCTCACGATATCAACCAGATCCACTTTCACTGACCAGTCTAGAAATAAATTTGGGATAAAACATGAAATACTTATATACTAAGAAATTATTGTATTTCTTGGTCGATAAACATATGGCAACCATAAACAACCTGCGAGCGGATCAAGTCAACCGACTAGTCCGCACAACAAAAGACTACGCAGCAACAAAGAACAAGAAAGTAACAACAATCGACCCAATACTAAGAATAGGAAAAAACCTCTATCCCACACTAACCAACAGAGAACTAATAGAACTCAGCCAAACAGCCCTAAGAATAATACTCAACGAGGTAGAAGCCCCAACCTATCAGACAACCTTATTCGCCCACATATAGAGCTCCCGAGCCTTCTCCACGTTATCCTTATCGCTTCTAATCTCATCAATTGGAGTCTCCAGTATCAATGGTTTCTCTTTGAATGAACTCGATAGGAAGTTGAGGAACCCTTTCTCGCCTATGTTTCCTTCGCCTATGTGGTTGTGGCGGTCCATTCTGGAGTCCAGTTCGCCTTTGGAGTCGTTAAGGTGAACTATCTTGATTTTATCCATACCGACTCTGGACTCGATTTCATTGATTGTTTCCGTTAGTCCTCTTGGTGTTGCTATATCATATCCTCGGGCGTATGCATGACATGTATCAAAACATACACCGATATGGTCTGTGGATACCCTGTCGATTATCGCTCCTATCTCGATGAATGTTGAACCAACTTCATTGGTTTTGCCTGATGTGTTCTCAAGAAGAAGCATTGGATACTTATCTAGCCCTGATATCGCGGTATCAATGGCGTTTACAATCTGTTTCTGACCCTGCTCCTTACCCTTACCGAGATGACTGCCCAGATGAGTCACCAAATATGGAATCCCAAGAAGGTTACATCTTTCAAGTTCAAGTCTCAAGGTTGCGATTGAGCGTTTGTATGGCTCTGGGTTTGATGAACTAAGGTTTGGAAGATAGGGCATATGGCTAACGACTGGACTGATGTCTGTTTTGCCTAGTTTCTCTTTGAAGGCAGATATTTCTTCATCTGATAGGGTTCTGGCTTTCCACATTCTTGGGCTTCTTGTGAATATTTGAAAAGTGTTACAGCCTATCAGTGATGCCCTGTCTACCGCTTTATCAATACTGTCTGCGATTGATACATGGCAACCTATCTTCATCCACAATACTCAGGCATAGTAAGATAAAAAGAATAAAAAATGAGATTAGGCGTACTTTTTGATAGCAGCCTCTAGGATACCCATACCGGTCTCAAGAAGATCATCATCGATGATGAGCGGTGGGTGAAGCCTAATAGCGTTGTTATACAAGCCTGCCTTCAATGTCATCAGACCATTCTGTAGACAATCCTTCATAACAGCGCTGCTTGTCTCCGCGTCTGGCTCCTTGGTCTTGCGATCCTTTACGAACTCCAATGCTAGCATTGGACCGAGTCCTCGTACATCACCGATCTTTGGGTATTTCTCCTTGAACTCATCAAGCTGTTTCCTGAGCTTGACACCCATCTTCTCTGCACGCTCTGGGATCTTCTCCCTCTCCATGATCTCGATGACCTTGAGAGCCGTTGCACAACCGATTGGGTTTCCACCATAGGTACCACCTAGGCTTCCGGGGTAGATGTCTCCCATCAGTTCCTCGCTAGCAACTACTGCGCTTAGTGGTAAGCCGTTTGCGATTGCCTTAGCCATAGTGATTACATCGGGTACTACGCCGTAATGCTCGATGGCGAACATCTTACCAGTTCTACCGAAGCCGGTCTGGACCTCGTCAACGATTAGTTTGATGTCGTAGTGGTCACATAGCTCTTTGAGCATGGGGTAGAAGTCCTTTGGTGGATCAATGAAACCACCTTCACCCTGTATGCCTTCAACTATGATTGCTCCAACAGTCTTGGGGTCTACCTGCGTCTTGAAGATACTGTGCTTGATGTGCTCGATAGCCATCTTTCCACACTCTTCTTTATCGGTTGTTCCCCATGGGCACCTGTAGGCATATGGATAGGGTGTAAAGAAAACTCCCGGTACAAAGGGACCCAAGCCAATCTTGTATGGGTCAACCTTGCCAGTAAGTGTCATAGCCATGTAGGTTCTGCCGTGGAAGCTGTTCTCGAAGCTGATGATGTTTGGACGCCCAGTTGCCTGACGTACGATTTTTACCGCGTTCTCAACGGCTTCACTGCCGCTGTTTAGCATCAATGCACGTTTCTTGTGGGTGCCTGGTGTGATCTCACAGAGTTTCTTCGCCAAGTCAATGTATGGTTGATAGTTGGCGACGTGGATGCAGCTGTGAATGAGTTTGCCTGCTTGTTCACTGATTGTCTGGACGATCTCGTCTGTACAGTGACCAAGGCTGGTAACTCCAATACCAGAAGTGAAGTCGATAAGAGTGTTACCGTCAACGTCCTCGACAATCGCGCCATGGGATTTGGCGATTGTAACTGGTTGAACAAGGTATACGCCTGCTGGTACGTACTCGTTCCTCTGGTTGATTAAATCCTGGCTCTTGGGACCAGGTATTGGTGTGACAATGTTAGGAACCTTTGTCATATTCCATCGGCATACAGTACCATATTGGGTTAATAACCCTAACGACTATGTGATTTCTTCTAGCTCCTCGTCTACTGCTTTCGGAGGATCACGAACAAATAGCAATATTATCGGAATTGATAACATCTCAATGATACTACCACCCAGCAACAACAAGTCAGGGTTACGATCATACAACCAGCCACCCAGAGCAGGGAACGGTAACCCAATAATACCAGACACTGTACCCATGAAACCCATAACCTTAGCTCTATCCTTGCTTGGAACAATATCAGCTACCAAGGCTTGCCACGCTGGTCCACCCATATAGCCTCCACCTCTGAGTCTTCCGCCTCCTAGTCCGCCAGCGAACCCGATGACTCCGTAAGCCCAGAGTAGCTGGTTATAATCCTTAAACAGGTATAAACTCAGGCTGTCGAATGGTCCTAGTCCTCTTGCGAGTAGTATGAATGGGAATCTTCCGTACTTGTCTGCCAGTGCTCCGCTGATCATGTATAATGGTACCGAGATAAGCATGGCGAGGCTTTGTAGAGTTCCGTATTGAGTGTTTGTCAATCCAACTACATTGATAGCATATGGTGTGAGGAATGTCCAAGTGGTTCTCATGGCTATTCCACCTATCACTGCTACTGCTAGCATAGCGTAGATGGTTCTCGGTTGACGCCTGAATGTGTTAAGAATGTCCTTATTGAAGGGGTTCATGCTCTGTTTTTCCGCGTCTTCAGGTGCTAGTGTCTCTTTGAGAACGATTTGACGTGTAACGGTGATTATACCCATTACGACTGTGAACATCAATAAGCCATATCGTACAGCTTTACCCAGCCCAAGCAAATCGAAATAGTATCCACCAACAAGAGGCATGAAAATCTGAGGCACACTAGTAAACATCCTGTATGCACCAAACCCAGCCGCTCGGTTCTCTTTGGGAATACTTTCGCTAATGAGAGCATTAAACGCTGGACCATAAAGACTGGCAATAGACATCATGATTATACCGGGTACAACCATCTGCCAACTCCTAGCCAGATACATGATGAAAGGCGCAACAGTCCTAACAGCGCTACCAAACACAATAACCTTCTTTCGCCCAATCTTATCCGCTATAACTCCACCCGGGAGCTGGAATAGAATCTGGCTAGTGTTTTGAATTGTTGCTAAAACTCCAACAATAGTCGCTGGGGTACCCAGTCCTCCTTCTTCAATGGGAGTTAAGAGGTATAGGCTCCACCATAGATCCCACAAACTGTTGAAGACTTGGTATAACATATTGGTTGTGCCGATGGCGAGGATGTTTTTGTTCGAGAATACTGTTCTGAATGTTGATGCCACAGTGTTTCTACCTGGTACTATAGTTTAGTATCCCGTCTCATTGGCTGTTTTTCACTAAAAAACCTTTGTAATAGTACATAACCCTGTAGTGGCTACATCGTTTATTCTTCGGCTTGTTCAGGGTCACGTATATAGAATAACACAAGAACCAACTGAACCAAAGAGGCTACAGCAACAAGATACCAAGGATAATCAGAGTTCAAAGCATACAACGCACCACCCAAAAGAGAAGAGATCATCACAGGAATAACAAACAGGAAACCCATCCCAGGTCCACCTGTGCCACCACCTGTCGCACCGACAAGTACCGTGCCTCTTCCAACGGCTGCCATGACCTTGCCTCTTATGTTTCTAGGGGTATAATCTGCCATTAACGCTGAGCTTGCGGGTATGAATGATGCTCCAGCTATCGCAGCCCCTAGTCGTATCAGTAAGACTGCTCGAAAATCGTTGGCAAATATTAATGCGGGTAGCGAGATCAAGGAAATAACAGTGGATATCAGCAGGGTCTTTGATCTACCGAGCTTATCCGCGAATACCCCTGCGGGTACTGTGAGAAGTACTTTGAGTATGGACTCGTAGAGGAGGATCAATCCCCACTCTATGGTGGTTAACCCGATCTCCTCTGTCACATAGACCACCCAGAAGGGGCTGGTTACACCGTTTACGATAAAACCCATTAAAACCAACCCACTGAGAGCTTTGATACTTAGAGACATGTTTCTCCATAGTTCTGGTAGGCCAGAGTAGGTGTCTTTGAGTATCATCAATATATTGGGCATTGGCTCAGTGTGTATGGTTTCCCTCGGTTCCTCCATACGGGAGTAAACAAGATACGCGCAGAATATTGCTTGAAGTCCAAGGAAGGCGTAGAGAATGCGCATCCCAGTATTATCACCATATATGACCAGCACAACTGCGGCTATATACGAGCTAAACATAGAGACACCGTTTGCTAACCCATTCATAACCGAGATACCTACACCACGGCTGCTGGGCTCAAGACTATCAGCGATAATCGCAGAGGTTGGAGGAAAAGCAAACACCATAAACCCTTGAACAAGGGAAGCAACCGCGATCCATTCCCAGCTGGGAGCTAATACATAGAGAAACATGGTTATCCCGGTCAAAAGATCAGCTATCGCGATCATCTTTACCCTGTTTATCCTGTCTGTTAGGTACCCTGCTATGGGGAATATGATTAACCCAGCCAAAGGTCTAACACTGTTTATGATGCCTATCTGGTTTTCATCTCCACCTACTGCGAGCACGAAGAGGCTAGCGTAGCTGAGAACCATTCTTCTGAAGAACATGCCCACAACTTGCCGTATGGTAAGTATGGTCATGTTTCCCTTCATGAAGTCTAGTTGGCTACGAATACTCTTTGATCGACTCAAAACGGAACCACTAGGTAGCTATCGTACATAAGTTAACTGGTAAACTTAAGAAGTTAGATATTCTTCAACAAAATCACTCAACAGCATACCATTAGTTGAAAACTTTGACTGTGTGTCTTTCATAAGCTCTACACAGTTGAAGACTTGCCCATCTACTATATTGTAGACGCTACATGTTCCCATTAATGAGTTTATTTTTCCTAAGGGGCTTAGGAATAAGATTAGGTCATCGTTTTCGAATTGCCCCAAGTTTTGTAGCTCTAATCTTCTGATATAGACTATCTCACCGCATTTACCCTTATAGACGGTATCAATGTGTATTTCCACTAAATCTGAGTTTGACTCCAAGTCCACAAAATATCCTCGGATTACGAGATTGGAGAGGTTTCGTAGATCAATTATTGACGTGGGAATACCTGAGTCACTTGTTTGTGTGTGAGACTCTGAGAATTGAAAGGGTAAGGCTACTAGGCAAATCAATAAGAATACTAGTAATCCTTGTTTTTTCATCTAATTTCCCCCAATATTAAAGTCATCTAATGTGTAAGGGTCATGCAGTCCATTTGTTAAGCTAGAATAATCCCCATCAATAACCCCGATACTATAAACCACATCATTTTGTACCACGAAAAAGCCCCGGTTAACATCAATTACCCTTGTCTCGAGTTTGTTTTTAGATAGAAACAGTATGACTTCACACTGCTCAAACTCCTCCTCAGATAACGTAGGTGAATGTTTATTCAGAAAGCCCTTGTTTGCTGTTGATACTTCAATGAACTCTTCACAGGTGCCTTTCAATACTTCAAGTACCTCTATCTGATATGTTGCGCCAGCTGTATTCTGGTAATATATCTCGATGTTTTCTGGTTTGCCTCTGATTACTAGGTTTGACTCGGAGTACAGGTCTTCGATAGTTTCACAAATGTAAACTGGGGTTCCGTCACTCGATATTATTTTACTCGGATAATCCGCTGAGGCGTTAAAGATCAAGACCCCTGATATGAGTAGGAAAGCGGAAACTAGCAGACCATCACGCATAATTGAACTAGAGAAAAACCGAATATAATGAATTGTATGTAATAAAAAGAAAAGAATTATTGGATGAAGAGAGCCAAGACGGCTTTCTCTGTATGCATCCTGTTCTCGCCCTGATCAAACACGGCAGATTGTGGACCCTCAATGACACTATCGGTCATCTCTTCTCCACGGTAGCCTGGTAGACAGTGCATGAATATCGCGTGCTTGTCAGCCATCGCAAGTGTCTCATCGTTTACCTGATACTTGGCGAATGCCTTCTTGCGCTCCTCGATATCCTTGTGTCCCATGCTGTGGAAAGTGTTGGCGTAGACGACGTCAGCGCCTGCGAAGGCTTCCTCTATGTCATCTGTGATAACCATCTGGGTTCCGTTGTCTGCTGCATGCTCATTGGCGAACTTGGTGATCTTCTCGTTGGGTGCCCATCCCTTGGGTAGTGCAACGTACATGTCCATGCCCATTAAGCTGCTTCCAACCATGAGGCTCTGGCATACGTTCCATGGGTCACCTACATAGGCTACTTTCAAGCCCTTGAGTTTGCCCTTGTGCTCTCGCATGGTTAGCATGTCTGCGAGTCCTTGACATGGGTGGGTTAGGTCTGTCAAGGCGTTGATAACTGGGCTATCCATATAGGCAGCGTATTCCTCAACAACATCCTGTCCAAAGGTCCTGATGACCAAACCATCACAGTAACGGTCTAGAATACGGGCAGTGTCCTTGATTGGCTCGCCACGTGCAAGCTGCATTGTTTGTGGTGTGCTGTAGAAGCTCTGCATGCCTAGGTGGGCGATGGCTGCTTGGAAGCTGAACCTTGTCCTTGTGCTGTTTTTCTCGAACACCATGGCGATGGTTCTGCCTGCGAGGTTCTCGTGGCGCTGCTTCATCATGCGCTGGCGTTTGAAGTCAGCTGAGACATCGAGAATGTATTTGATCTCTTCTGGTTTCCAGTCCATAAGAGTAAGATAGTCTTTGCCCTGGAAACGGTCTTTCATACTCATTTCGGTCCCTGATATAGACACTGATTAAGGGTTTAATATTATCGGCTGATTCGCTTGGAACAAAAAACGGGATAAGTGTCCCAGAAACGGCAAAAAACGTTAAGAGTTCATCTGTTTTTCCTTGAACTCTTTGGCTTTCTTGTAGCGTTCTTCTAGGAACTCTTCTCCTCTGAATAATGCTACCATATCGTTACTAGCGAGTCTGAGGTAGGGGTTGCTTGATAGGTCTTTGATGGCTTTGTGGTGGCGTTTCTCGTCGTCTCTCCACAGCTGTAGTAAGCCTTTTAGTCCCTTGTTCTCGTCTACCCACGCCTTGCCTAGTATCTTATTAGCGTTGTCAAGTGCCTGTTTTTCTAATGCTAAGTGTTTTTCCAGGGTCTCGGCAAGGGGTTTCTTGTCTTCTATGAATACTTCTTCGCCTTCAATGATCTCTATGGCTGCTTCAAGTATGTTGATGTGACGTTGACTGTCCAGTCTGAACATCTGCATGACCCGTTTCATAGCTTTGTTATCCGAGTCTCTCTCATGTTTCTCGTATAATCCAATTAGTTCCCCTTCAACCTTGAGTTGGGCTCGCAACATCTCTACGGCTTCTTTTTTGGATTCTTTATCTCTGTCTGCTATCATGGATAATTGTGGGGAATGAGTTTATTTCAAGGTAACCTAAAAGGGGATTACCTGTGGGCATCAAGGAATGTGTTGATGACCCTGAGTATTGGACCCGGTTCCCATGAGTAACAGCCCAGATTATGTCCATACATTGGCATATAGACATGATGAACATCCTTGATACGCTCCAACGCGTACTCTACCTCGTCATCTGCTAGAATACCGCCCTTATCCATGTTCGCCTGAATCAATAACACTGGGCACTGGATGTCTCGGATAAGTTCTGAGTCATATCCTGTGGCTACCTCATTAAACACCGCGTCATCTTCTCCACCATTTGCCCATGGGTAGAGTACCTTTGGGTCTAGGTTTCTGAGATAAAGCGCCTTGTTGAGTACCGCGATATAATCTAGTCCGTCGCCATAGGTTCCGGGTTCACGCCACGGGATATTGATGGGCATATCAGCCACTTCCTGAACAAACTGGTTCAATGGTACCTGTTTGTTTGCGAGTTTCTCCCACCCACTCCAGAAAGTATGATAATCTGTCATCACCTTGCGTACCTTCTCAAGCTTGATATTGGCATCGCCAAAGACCAATGTCTTTACAAGGTCGGGGCGTTTGGCTGCTACCATCAATGAGACCATTGCACCGAGAGCCGTACCATAGATTGTGGTTTTTTCACCTATTACATCCTCAATGAAACCTATGGTATCGTTGATGTGGTCAAGGTATCTGTAGGGGGGTGTATGGCTTGACGCTCCGTGTCCCCTGAAGTCCAATGCGTAGACATGGTATCGCTGGGTTAGCCATGGCATTAATGGTTGGAAGAACTGCCAGCGGTCAGTTAATCCGTGAAGAAATAGTATTGGTGGACCTGCATCTGGTCCCTCAGCGTAATTAAGCCTCAAGGAGGTTTTTTGGTAGGTTTTCTCGGTGAGCATGCTGGTATTGGCGTACCGTGGTTTGATAAAAGCTATTGCTCCCTATACTCTGGCTCCTTCAAGAAGATCAGAGAAGCGATACCCCCCACAGTCATTAATGCCATAGCGATCTGGAATGGCGCCCGTATACCCATGTTCTGGTAGACTAAGCCACCAAGATAGTTACCACCACCATACAAGAGACTCCAACATATCTCAAGCAAGGCATGATACCTACCACGATGCTCCTTGGGACAGTAATCAGTGAACAAGGCGGTCCAAGCAGGTTGACCCACAGCAGCCGACAAGGTAACAAATATCCTTGTTATCATCAAGGTTAGATAGCTACCGCTGCTGAGGAATAACAAGTACGTTATTGGCCATGACGCCATTGAGGCTTGTACGAATCTTACCCTGCCTTTCTCGTCGGATGGTGAGGCTACCAGTAGCATGGTTAGACTGTTGACTAGGGTTATTATGAAGCCCCACTGGGAGCCTGAGACATGAAGTGCGTCTGTTGCGTATGTGACGAAGTATGGGTCAGCGAAACCTAATGCTAGTGTGAACACAAAGTCTAGGGATATGAAGGTGACTGCTTGTTTGTTTAGGCTCTGAATGGTTGCGTTGAAGTTGCGGAATAATTCCTTTACGCTGTCTGTTTCTATGGCTACAGTTTCTTTTGCTTCGAGAGTTTCTTTGATGTATCTCTGCCTCATATACGCGGATAATGCGCCCATTGCGAAAATCGAGATATATCCCCAACGCATCGCGGTGCTCAAACCGTATCGGTCCATGATCAAACCGAATATCGATGGAGATAGCACACCAGTCAGGGTTGGACCAACCCTCCAGAGTGCGTAGCTCATTGAACGATTTTCAGGAGTAGTTGAGTCACTAATCAGCGATGACATTGAAGGCTGACGTAGTCCAGTGAACAATGCCTCCAATATAGCGGCGATTACGAGGAATCTGTAGTCTGGAGCGAACGCCCGGATTAGGGCTACACATGCCATCAGATAGGTCATTGTGTATGTGATCTGTTTCCTGCCTACCTTGTCTGTGAGATAACCCCCTAGGAGAATTGGAATTATCTTTACTAATGCTGCTACACCCAGTATCTTACCAATCATGGCGTAGTTTCCACCGAGTTCAAGCACATATAGGGCATAGAATGGGCTAGTCATGTTCCCGGAGATAGACCAGAGCGCAGAACTCACTATCATTACTCCGAGGTTTCCGTGCATTGCGGACTTTATTTTCTCATATAGATTCGACATAGAAGCCACCCGTTGGTTGCTGTTGGTCTCTGTTATGGGAACGTCTGGAGGCTGAGCTATAGAACTAGTAAACTCTGCTGATCAATCGTTCCACGACCAGCCAAGTTAAACTGTGATCAGTTATTTAAAGATAACTAAAACAAAATAGTGGAATCAAAGCATCCGTCTAACATACGAAGCCATGCCACGAGTCTTTAACGCCTCAACAAACAGCAAAGCATCAGCGTAGATACGTGCATCAATAGCCTCAATGGTCTCAGGGCGCACAGCCTCAATCCGTTCATGAAATGGGCGCAACGCGCGTATAGCGTACTTACCGAATGTCTCCTCCTCAGATACACCATTTGTGCTATAGTTCTCAATTATCCACGAGTAAATGTCACTGTATAGTTTTGGCTCGTAGAGTTTGAATACGTCTAGTACGATGTTCTGCCAATAGGTTGCGATATTTCCCTTGATGATATCACCGTGAGGGAACATAGACTTGATGAACTCCAGTGGTGTTCCTGTGACACCGTGCTGTGCGATCCTGACATCGCTGCCCATTTGTTTCAATGCCTCGACGATTGCTTTGGTCTGGTCTATGTCTATTGATACTTGTGTGGTTGCTTTACCATGTTCGTCGAAGACGTTACCATGTGTAGAACCATTTGCGATCGCTAGTACATCAGGATAAACCCCCGCATCATTCAACGCTGTAATGAACACCGTTGCCTCTTCAGGGGATGTAACCACCATACCATTACTGTCCTTGACACCGATCTCCCCTACTTCAACCTCCAAACCATAGGTTTTACCAGTCATCAGCTCATCGATATACTGAGCTAGCTCGATTGTTGCATCGATGTTTGGTTTAAGACGATCATAAACAGTATCGCCATCGAAGTTGAATAAATGTGATGCATCAACTGCGAAGGATGTGAATCCTGAATCGATCTGAGCCTTGATCATCTTCTTTATGTCTTCTATTTCTTCTCGTGTTCCTGTTTTTACGGAGATGTGGTCCGCGTGAAGGCTCCAAGCATCAAATTCAACTTCAGCTGCTATCTGCTTCATACGTGACGCGAATTCATCAATGTTAATTCCTATGTATCCATCATTGAGGTTGCACTCTGCTTTCGCTATCTCGATGATAACCGGTGAATCAGTGTCTTTCGCTGCCTTGAAGATACCTCTTGCCATACATGGTATGCGAATGTTACACGCGGGGATTATCAGTGGCTTATCTACTAGTGCCTTAAACATTATTGAGCCGGATATTGGCTCATATCGTGTTGTACTCATGGGTTTCATCAGCTAGCTGCGTTCACCAGAGAACAACTGGAGCAGGTCATAGAACTGTGTCTCAAGTTTCCTGTTTACCCCAGTCGCTTTATCCAAAGTAACTGGTTCTATCTGGTTTCCCTTCAAAGCAACCATATAACCATATTTGCCCTCTGAGATCAACTCAACCGCCTTGACGCCGAGACGTGTTCCTAGTACTCTGTCAAATACAGTGGGTGAGCCACCACGCTGAATATGCCCAAGGATAACCGCCCTAGTAGGAACACCCATGCGTTCCTTGATCTCTTTCTCAAGATATTGCCCAATTCCACCTAGCTGTACGTGCCCAAAAGCATCAACTTCCTTGTTGCGTAACGCTAGATCGTCTTTCTCCTCTGGTTTGGCGCCTTCAGCGACAACAACTACTCCATTGTCTTTCCCTGAGTCGAATCTTCGCTGCAATGTAGCGCATACGTCTTCAATGCTGAATGGTACTTCTGGCACCAAGGTGCAATCTGCCCCACCTGCGAGTCCACCGTAAGCTGCGATCCAGCCTGCGTGTCTTCCCATAACCTCAACGATCAATACTCTACTGTGACTTTCCGCTGTGCTTCTACACCTTTGAACCGCATCAACCACAACGTTTACCGCAGTATCAAAGCCTATACAGAAATCGGTAGCACTCAGATCATTGTCAATAGTCTTGGGGATACCGACAACCTTCACATCATGTTTGTATAGCTCAGCAGCGACACCAAGAGTATCATCACCGCCAATAGCAACCAGTGCGTCTAGTTCTAGTTCTTTCATGTTTTGTTTGATGATCTCGATACCGTTCTCCATCTTGATGGGGTTGGTTCTGCTGGATTTGAGCATGGTTCCTCCTTTTTCGAGGATTCCCTGTACTGATTCGAGTGTGAGTGGCTTTGCTTCTTTTTCCAGTAAGCCTTTCCAGCCGTGTCCTATTCCAGTTACAGTATATCCGAGGCTGATGGATTTCGTG
>JAOZIG010000096.1 GCA_026014515.1 Candidatus Bathyarchaeota archaeon
GTACTCGACCTGATATAATCGTCCCTCTGGTGAAAATATGGTGATGGCCCGGTCGTAGGCTCTTGGCATAAACATATCCTATTTTTTCCTCCTTGTGCTATCTCTCTCTGATTCTACTGGTTATACTTAACACTAAGGTAAAAATGTATAGTGAGAATTTGGCGCCCTGGCCGGGATTCGAACCCGGGATCATCCGGGTGACAGCCGGATATACTGGGCCTGACTATACTACCAGGGCGCGTAGAACCTATGAATCATGTTTTGCATAATAAAGTTTGCGGATAGAATAGTGTGTGAAGAAGGGGTGTTTGTCACTTGAACTGCTTCGCGATTAGCATTGTAGCTGTTAGGAAGATGTTCGGGAGTGCCCTGAGTGTTTCTGTAATGAAGTTATCGAGTGTCTTCATGTTCTCAGTTTTGACTTTAATTAGCGCGTCATACTCGCCGTATATTACGGCTACTTCTTCGACTTCTTTGTACGCGGCCAGCGCTTCGCAGACCTCGTCCTCTGAACCTGACTTGATGTTCATCATAATGTAAGCTTCAATGCTGCTCATGGTTGATTTTACACCAGACACACCTTTGATTTAATGAGTTTAAAGGTTATGGGTAACTCATGTTGCCCTTACAAATGTAGTTATGGTTAATTTGGAAAAGAAATCCCACTAAAGGTTAATGATTGGTTAGAGGCCATTGGCGTAGTTGGCCATGATTCTACCCATCATAGTGAGCCGTACAGGGACACCTTTGTTATCCTTGGTGCCTGCATTGATGAGATCAGCCTCACGTAGCCCTCTTAGGTTCCACCTGACGGTGGATTCTGGTATCTCAAGCTCATCACTCAGTTGTTTGATTAGGTTAGTGTAGACCTCATCATCCTCGTAGCTGGTGGTAAGCCACTGTAGGATGGTTCGCTGTTTCTCTGTTAGTTTCGTGCTAGCTGCAGTCATCAATGCCTGTTCCAGCGTGTTTAATTGTCTGCTGTGAAGGTATATGCTCTGCTCTAACGCGTCTACTCTTTTGATGAGCCTGTTTACGGCTATCGTATCTTGTGTGGTTTGGCCGAACTCAGTTACCTCTCGTTTTATGTCTTTGATGTTTTCGAGGATGTTTCTGAATTCGGGAGTCGGATAATTTTGGCTTTTAGGCCCGGAGAATATATACACCTGTCATTTTTGCACCCCGACGAGCATTTATGCGGGGTTGTTGATTTAAAAGGTTTTCCCAGTTAAGCATTGTTTTCAGTTACAAGTAGCTGGGTTTCAGTGTTTTTCCTTCATTATTTTCGTGAATTCTGTGAGGTTTTTGATGATGTTTAGATTGATTTCTTGTTTTATTAGTAAATTCTTTGTGGCTTGGTCTAGTTTTTCAGCTTGTTCACTGAGTTTACTTGGTTCAACGAGAAGATCGGGTATTTTATGTTTAATGTATTCTTGATTGGTCTCGCTGGGTGTGTTAAAGCCGGAGTGTGATGTTCCTGTTTCTCCCTGGCATATCATATGGGTTAGTTCTGCTTGGATTGTGTAGGCTGCGATGGTTGCTTTTACGCGGTCTTCTTTTTCTTCGGCGGTCTTGATCTTGTTTACGTATTCTTTGATGCCGGGGTAGTAGTCTGTTAGGTGTTTTCGGAGCCCTGATGGTTTCATGGTTTTCAGT
>JAOZIG010000408.1 GCA_026014515.1 Candidatus Bathyarchaeota archaeon
ATACTATTTGTCGGTTGGGATGCAGGCACGGTCATTTCGAGCAATACAGAATCGTGCTCCAAGGCAGGAAGACCTCGAACGGTGAATCCATCTTCTGCTTTAAGAATTCCAAGCCCCCTATTAGGAATGCCATTATCTCTGTTAACCCCGGCAATTTTAAGGGGAATTTGATGTTTGTGTTTATTCGCCAGTCTATTCAAGAGATAGAGAATATGAGAGGTCCCGGTATTTCCTCTAGTGTCAGGATTGAAGGGTTGAAGGCTACGAATCAAATTAACTGCTCTTGCTGGAAACTTATCCAAAATACGTTTATTCTTCCTAAACCAATCTTCAAAAGCTCTTTTCTTATCAGCACTGGAGAATTCGGTACAATAGATAGGGAAGTTGATGCCACAAGATGGACACGCACCGACAACTTGAGCGAGCCCCCAAATAGCATTATCCAAAATCGGTCTAAGTTCGTTAATACAGGCACTAACAGGTCTACGCAACTCACTGGGAACATCACGGAGTACTTTGATCCTGTAGCGGAGTATTTTATTAGAACCTTTAAATTCCTCCTCGGTGACTATTCTATAAGGTGCGGTATTAAAGAACTTGTGGGATTCACGGTTGAAGTCCTCGATGTATCCCCAAGCAGCACTGAGCCTATCCCTCAAGATTGGCATATAATCAGCAGTTCCCATATGCTACAATATCCTCATGGAGAAGAAAGTGGAAAAGACGCAAAAGACTCCAAAAGGGCACGAGATACCCGTGCCCACAAAAGAGGACTTCGAGCGCAACCTGAAAAAGGTTGCCAAACCGTCACCTCACAACCCGAAGAAGTAGGGCCTCAAACATCTTGCGGCCCCCGTCACGGTGATTATACCGCCAAACATACTCGTTTAGGTAGCCCTGAAGATGCTTAGACGAAACGGCGTGATAAACACCACCTATACCGCGCTTCACGAGAGACCAAAATCCCTCTATGGTGTTGGTATGCACATCCCCGCTCACGTAGACGTGCGCGGAATGAGTAACCCTCTCGTGGTTATATCCTTTTTCAGCGCCGCCAACGAATGTTTCATCAAGTTCAACCTGAGCGTTATCGCCAAGCTGCTCGTCGTTTTGCTCCATAAGGGTCTGTCGTATTTCCTTTGCTATGCGCCATGCCGTCTTGTAGGTTACGCCAAGTTCGCGTTCAAGTTGTTTAGCGGAGATACCGCATCGAGTGCTGGTCATAAGATACATGGCATAGAACCACAAGTGAAGAGAGGTAGAGGATTTATGAAAGATAGTGCCAGCCGTAGGATGAATATGGTAGCCGCAACCGTTACACGTCCAGGATTGTCTCTGTTGCGCGGTCTGGTAACGCTTGAATACTCGTATTTGTTCACACTTCGGGCAGTAGGCGTGTTCACCATCCTCAGAATAACGGTTACGCCACAGCCAATCAAGGCATGTAGCATCATCGGGATACTCCCGCATGAACTCCATAAGGGAATATTGGGAATCCGAAGTTCTAGCTCTTACTGGATTGTTTCTCTTTACTGGCGGCATCTCAATCACCTCTACCACCACTATAACACAAATAACTTATACAGTCAAGGGATAATTGCCTTTGTAAAAGGGGGATTAAGGGGGATTTAAGTTTCACTTTGTGGGCTCTTTCC
>JAOZIG010000034.1 GCA_026014515.1 Candidatus Bathyarchaeota archaeon
GGAGCGAAGGTTGTGCTCACAGACATCAGTGAGAAGGTAAGTGAGACCGCTGAACAAATCGGACACGACGCAGAGTGGAAGACGATGGATGTAACCAACCCTGAACAGGTCCAAAGCGTCTTCAAGGAAATCGGACCTGTTGATATTCTTGTGAACAACGCAGGCATCTACCCGAGACGCAAACTCATCGAGATGGATGAGGCGTTCATGAAGCGCATGTTTGACATCAATGTCTTCGGGATGTTCAGGTGCAGCAAAGCGGTTCTACCCGGCATGATGGAGCGCCGATACGGTAAGATCATCAACATGAGCAGCGTCACAGGACCCATGGTTGGAGCACCTGGTGGTGGTCAGACCGCTTATGGGGCTACTAAGGCAGCGGTTATCGGGTTCACCAAGGCGCTTGCCCTTGAGACAGCCCAGTATGGTATCAACATAAACACGATTCTACCCGGTTACATCTACAGTCCCAGCGCCTTTGGGCTCAGGGGAAGCAGCACTGATGTTGACGCTGAGAAGGCGATGAGGGAGTTTGGTTACAAGATACCCATGGGTAGACAGGGCTCACCCGAGGATATTGGTAAACTCGTATTATTCTTGGCGTCTGATGAGTCCAGTTACTTGACTGGCAGCGAGATCGTCATTGATGGCGGTAATACGCTTCAGGAAGAGTATCTGGGACCGTATAAACCCAAGTAGGGGGAGGGGGGGTACCCCAAACCCATCCCCATTCAGCTTTCTTAGATTGAAACCAGCCCCAAAAAGGCTTCATTTTGATCAAATCATATACAAAAGTGTAATCCACGAAACGGGAAATAAGTCGTATTTTATGGGATTAAATCATAAAGGCTTCTGTAGAACCCCAGCTTAGCCTCATCAATATCAACGCCATATGTCTCTAAGAACAACGGGATCAGCGTTTCTGCTTCTTCTTTATAGTTGTACCCCAAGCTCCAAGTGCATGAAGCAAGGTCAACATACGGATCAGCAAGTCCAGCATAGTCCCAGTCAATAACACCAGAAAGCACCCCATTCTCAACTATGATGTTGGGTAGACAGTAATCCCCATGTGTAAAACATAGGTTCTCTAAGGGTCTCCAGTCTCCAAGCGGCGAGACATTAATCTCCTTCTCTCGTAGAGCCTTGATCCAGTCATCAACGGTATGTCTCACAGGGCATCCTACTGTGTCTAGGCTGTGTATCTTTCGTAGGGTCTTGGCTAGAATCCGTACCGCTGTTTCACGTTCTGATGGTTCGACTTGGTAGGTGGGGGTTCCCTTGATCTCAGTTGTGAGGAGGTACTCTGTTGATGCTTCTTTGGTGTAGTAGAGTGGCTCTGGTGTTGGTACTCGTTGGTTGATCCATTTGAGCATCCTGTACTCTGAGCTTAACCGGTTAGTCTGGTCGCCTCTGATCTTCAGGTATAGCCGTGGCTCTGTTTGATGGGTTAATACATAGATGGTGGCTTGGCTCTCATCATAGGGATGCTTAACAAGAGAATACCCTGTGAGTCGTTCAGCTAGCTCGTTAGGCAACCTTGTAGAGAGTCCTTCGCCCATACCCAGTATGAACCTTATAGTAACCCTTCAATTCTTCGTCTAACACCGGGTCACCAGTATCCACACGCAACGGATGACCACGTAACCC
>JAOZIG010000131.1 GCA_026014515.1 Candidatus Bathyarchaeota archaeon
TTGAGACCCTGCCACCCTGAGCGGTACGTTTGTTCTCGTTTAAAGTTCCTGTGTGTTCGGTCAAGGTGGTACTTGCCTATGACGTATATGTCTCGTCCATTCTTTCTGCGGACAGTGAGGTAGATGTTGCTCTCCTTGCCGCTCTTGATGATTCTGATTACCTCGTTGATTATCCCCCTCTCTATGAACCATTGGAATTGATCAATCTCAGACAAACCAGAACACCTAACACGTTAAGCAGCTATTTTATTAGCCATAATCTATAAAGAGCTTTTATTTAAAGGTATTATCGGAAAAGAAGCCGTTTTAAACCTTCTTTACACTAGTTTTGATTGGCTGTGAGAAGCGACATGAATACGTCTACCGGAAAAAACAGAACCCACATTTATTTCACCAAACACCAAAGAGTATTCAAGTCAAAATAAAAGTCTACCGAGAATCCACGACAAGCTGATAATCATGCCCCTCACCCTTCTCAACCAAGCCCTCATCAATCAACTCAAGAAGCTTCTTCCTGACAGTCACACGACTACCAGTACCACGCTCACGTTGAACCTCACGAGTAAGACCACTCACATTCTGGGGTCCATGAATCGCCATCACATTCAATATGATTCTACTGATCTCATCCCTTGGCTCCTCACTCCGCTTGAGCCTTCTTTGAACACTCATCAACCGCTGCACAAGCTTCAATGGCTCAGTATAGAGGCTCGTACCAGCCTTCAAGCCGCCGATAACCCTCGCTGCCTCTGAGTACTCGTTGTTCTGGGTCATCAGGGCTTCCATGTAGTCTAGTCTCTTCATCATAAGCTCTAGCTTCTCGTTAAGCTCACGCAACTCGTCCTCAAGACCAGACATCAAACAAAGATATGGTTGACTTGTTTTTGAGTCTAACTGAGATAAGCATTAAACATGATGAATCCGCTCAAAGTAATATGATTGATTTCTCACCAATACTCGACAAAGTACCACACTGGGACCAGTTTCTCACAGTAGACCAACAAAACGCTGAATCAAGGAAACTAGCCGAGGAATACCCTGAATCAGTTGAACTCATGGAGCTTGGACCCTCAACCATGGGAGAACAGATACTCTGTCTCAAAATAGGATCAGGCAAGTATAACGCTTTCATCCACGGGTTCCCCAACTGCGAGGAACCCTACGGAGGAAACCACCTCACATACCTCAGTAGAGCCCTAGCCGAGAACCCAGAACTCACAGAGCAACTCGACTACACATGGTATCTAGTCAAGTGCAGCGACCCAGACGGCGCAAGACGTAACGAGGACTTCCAGAAAGGATCACTCGACCCACTCAACTTCAGCCTAAACTACTACAGGACACCCCACAGCATCACACCAGACGGTTGCTTCCCATTCAGATACGGACCACTAGACCTCAACAACCCCACAGCCGAGACCAAGGCACTCATGAGCCTACTGGACAGGGTCAAGATGAGCTTCCTCAGCAGCCTCCACATGATGAAATGGGGCGGAATCAGTTTCATGGTACCCCACAAAGCACCAGAACTTTATGCTGATCTCCAAAACGCAGCAAAACAATTCAACGTATTCCTCAGGAAAAGACCCGGAACCATGCTAGCACCCGGAGTAATGCACGCCCAGTACCTACAACCAGCACGCAACTACGTCAGACACATGGCTGCTGGTAACAAAAACCTCGAACCCATCCAGGGCTGCGACATCTACGAGTACGTCCAGATATGGAACCCAGACAGCTTCATCATCATACCCGAATGCTGCCTCTGGTACGAACCAAGAATGCTAGACGACAACGTAAGCGAGACCACCCTAGGAGAAGCCTTAGAGTACGGTAACGACAAGATGAACGAGGCAAACAACTTCCTACTGGACACATGGAAAGAGGGAGAGCCATATCTAAAGACTGAGACGCCTTGGAAGCTGATGACTTGGGAGAACGTTGAGCCCCTCATCGAGAAATACACCAACGTAAGCAACCCACCGTTCAAGTTCAACCCCTGGGTACACGCACGAAAAGCAACAATAGCAGAGAAGATCGGCATCGAGGGACACGACGACCTCTACAGGATGTTCAACATAGGCGGAATGTACAAGATGTTCGATGAAGAACACAAGGCATCAGGCAGCGAAAAAGCAGCTGAACTCAAAGACAGATGCAAAGACAAACTAGTCGATTACAACAAGTTCCTCCACGAGAACTACAAGATAGTAAACACACCGATACACAACCTAGTAGGAATGAGCATCGGAGCACTACTAGCAACCAGCCAATACACCAAGACCCTGGTTAGAAACCCCTAACCCTTTTACTATCCACAGAAATTAACTAATTTTTAATAAAAATAATTTATAGTAACAGACCATTATTACCTCATGACTTCCTCCAAAAGACTATTCTTAATCACAGTTCTCATCATAACCTCCCTCACATCAATGATTCAGGTAGCAGCCTTCCAATACGATGATGTCTGGTTCATAGACGCAGAGTACCCAGAAACAGTAGAAGCAGGAGGCGTTCTCGAACTAGAGGTAACAGTCGGCTACAACTTTACCACACCCGCTCGACTCAACGTCTGGGTCTATGATGGATTCTGGTATAGTTACGACTCAGAAATAGTGACCGATGTCTACATTGACGTAAACGAGCCCAGCCCAGAGATAGTATCCCTACAGGTACCCGCCCCCGATGAGGAAGGCGAATACATCTTCAACGCAGAAGTAGGATGGTGTGACACTGGTTCCACTGAGCTAAACCCCATCCTAGGGATGAACAACCGATTAAACGTTACATTTACCGTAACCCCAGCAACTACCGTTGATACGGGGAGCGACACAACAAACAACGAGACGGGAACTTCAGGTGGGATACCCGGGTTCCCAACAGCATCAGTAGGGATTGGACTCCTCATCGTGTTAACCTATAACATGATCCATTCTCGGAAGTCTCACCCAACGGGAAAACCCATCTAATCCCTATTCACCTACTCATTATCGTTAGCCGTTTAACAGAAATACCTGAAAAAGAGTTATTTCTACGATAACATTGAACAAACCACTCCTAGAACGGCTCAGCAACGCCTTCGGACCACCCGGACACGAGGCAGAGCCAAGAAACATACTCATCGAGGAACTACAAGACTACGCAGATGAGGTACGTACAGACAAACTAGGCAACGTATTCTTCACCCACAAGGGCGACGAAAAAGCACCAATAATCATGCTCGCAGCCCACACAGACGAGGTCGCAGTACTCATAACAGACATAGATGATCAGGGCTTCCTACGATTCCACCCATGGGGAATCGTAGACAACGTACTCCCCGGACAACGCATGATGCTCAAAGGCAAAAAAGGCACCCTCTACGGCATCCTAGGCACCAAACCACCCCACGTACTCAGCGCAGAAGAACGCAAAGCAGCCATACCAGCAGACGAACTATTCATCGACATCGGCGCTGATAACAGAGAGATGGCTGAAAAGAAAGGCGCCTATGTAGGCATGACAGGCACCTTCGATGTCCAGTTCAAAGACCTAGGTGACGGCTACCTGTGGGGCAAAGCCTTCGATGACCGAGTAGGCTGCTACGTCATGGCTGAGGTCTTCAAATGGGCGAAAGACACCAGCTACAACATCATCGCAGTAGGCACGGTACAGGAAGAGGTCGGACTCAGAGGAAGTAAAACCGCTGCATGGCAGGTAGACCCAGACTATGGGCTCGCCTTGGAGAATACCTTCGCAATGGATATGCCCGGAGTACCAGCACACAAACAAAGCGCGGGACTCCACAAGGGACCAGTAGTAACCATCGCAGACCGCAGCGTAATAGCACACCCAAAGGTCTTGGGTAGCCTCATGGAGGCAGCTGACGCCGAGGACATACCCTACCAGTTCAAGAAGATACCCAGCGGAGGAACAGACGCAGGAAGCATTCACTTGACCAAGGCGGGAATACCCAGCGGAACAGTAGCCAACCCCTGCAGATACATCCACGGACCATGCGGAATCACCACAGAGGAAGACATCGAAAACACTGTCGCGTTGGTGAAGGCATTCATCAAACGCATCAGTAGCTAACCTCTTATCTCCTCAATATTTCCCTTTTTTATAACTCGTGGAAGCCAAAATCAATTAAGACCAGCAAATCCACAAGACGATCCACTATGGTTTAACTTGAAAATAGAGATGAGGGCTGCAAGTCACCGTTCAAGTATGAACTCTCTACTAGGCGCAGTAGGCTTACCGATACGCTTCTTCATCATATCCTCACCCACCTTCTCACCGACCTCAATGGGACGCAGTGTCTTAAGCTGCTTGATAGCGTTCTCAAGCTTGCCCTCCTTCTCAGCGTAAATCCTGAACATGGGCTTGCCCTCAAACACCTTGTCACCTGTCTTGGCGAACAACTGAAGCCCAGAGCCCTTATCGTTGGGTGTACCAGCGGCACGAGCCACCTTCACCAAGTCTCGGTTGTTAAACCAGAGGGCTCTGCCGTCCCTTGGAGCAGGCACATCATAAGTGTATTCGCCGGGCACGAGATCATCAGGCTTTACTGATGCGTCTCCACCCTGAGCATCAATGATCTGCCTCATCTTCTCAAGGGCTTTTCCATCATTGATGAGGTCCATCGCCATCTGTTTACCGTTCTTGTTCCCAACCATCTCAAGCAATATACCTGCGAGATTCGTAGCCTTGTCGACAAGCTCATGTGGGCCCTTACCGTAGAGGGTTTCTAGTGCCTCCCTTGCCTCTAGTATTGGTCCAATATTGTATCCTATGGGTTGGCTTCCCTCTGTGATGGCGCACTCGATGTTCATATCAAACCTTCCACCAAGCTCGATAAAGTCGCTGGCAAGCTGCTCAGCCTCGTTCAGTGTCTTGATCTTGGCGCTAACCCCCACAGGGATATCTATGACTACGTGGGTGCTGCCCATGGCCTTCTTCTTACTGAGGATACTCGGTAATAGCAACGGGTCGATGCTCAGTGGATACTCGACCCTGATGAAGAGGTCGTCAGCTGGAGCCAAGTCGATACTGCCACCCCAGACGATACAGGCACCTATCTCATTCACGATCTTTTTGATCTTGTTGAACGGTATATCTACTGGTGCCAAAGCCTCCATACGATCCGCTGTACCAGCTGGGCTCGTAATGGCTCGGCTACTACTCTTAGGGATACTGTACCCAGCCGAGGCGATGATGGGAGTAACAATCAAGGTGGTCTTATCACCCGGTACACCACCGATACTATGCTTGTCCAGTATAGGGCTTCTGCCGAAATCAATCTGTTTACCACTCCATATCATGGTACGGCTCAACGCCTCAGTCTCCTCCATACTAACCCCATTAACATGAAGCGCTGTAACAAACGCAGCCAACTCAATATCGCTAAGGTGACGCTCCACAACATCACCTACAATACGCTGTATCTTCCAAGGCGACAAACGCTGCCCATTGATCTTCTCACGGATATAATCCATGCTCTCTGGGCGACGAGCGGGTTCTACCTCCACAATAGTTCCATCTTTGACGTCAAGCTTCTGGGCGACCTCACCGTAGATGCCTAGAATACCGGGTGAGTCCTCTGTGCTGATGTTCAGTATACAGATCGCGTGCTTGTCACCATATCTTACGAAAATCCTATCACTGCTGATAACCCCAAGGTCACCAGCATCCTCTTTATTCATAACTACGATAAGTGGTCCGCCTGCCTCGATACTCAGTACATCTGCTTTAAGCTGCATCATGGTCCCTTCTAGAATAATGGAATATGGTTGAGTAAAGGTAAAAATATAGTGCTCATCTACTGATCCCTAGATGATTTATTTTGCGATACATTGACTTTGTAAACACCAAATATCGACCAAAAGACACCGACCTCATATGCGAGTTTCACGTCGAACCCCACGACCAGCCACTGGACGTGATAGCAGGCGGCGTAGCGGCTGAGAGTAGTGTAGGCACATGGACAAGCCTCACCACTGAGAAACCCTATATTTATGATAAGGCTGCCAAGGTCTACGAGATCAAGGGTAACGAGATCAAGATCGCATACCCAGAGGCATTATTTGAACCCGGAAACATGCCAAACATCCTCAGCAGCATCGCAGGCAACGTATTCGGCCTCGAAGACATTGAAAACCTCAGACTCAATAACATCTACTTCCCAGAAGAAATCGCCAAGAGCTTCAAGGGACCAAAATATGGCATCGCTGGCGTCAGAAAACTCACAGGTGTCACCAACAGACCTCTGGTAGGCACCATCATCAAGCCAAAACTCGGTTTAATCACCAAAGACCACGCAGAAGTGGCATACAATGCGTGGAGAGGAGGCTGTGACGTGGTTAAAGATGATGAAAACCTCAGCAGCCAACGGTTCAACCCCTTTGATGACCGAGTGATACAGACCCTTGAAGCAAGAGACAAGGCTGAATCCGAGACAGGTGAGAAAAAAGTCTACCTGATTAACGTCACAGCCGAGATGGAGGAGATGAAACGCAGGGCGCAGTTTGTAGAAGACCATGGCGGACGCTACATGATGATCGATATACTCACCACCGGGTGGAGCAGCCTGCAAGCCATGCGCGATCTCGACTACAAGCTACTGATACACGCGCACCGAGCCGGGCACGCAGCCTTCACAAGAAGCCACAGACACGGTATCAACATGGTGGTAATAGCAAAAGTCGCCAGACTCATAGGCGTAGATCAGCTGCATGTAGGGACCGCAGTTGGTAAGATGGCAGAAACCCGGGAAGAGGTGTTAATGAATCGGGAGGCATGCGTTGAACCATTGTATGGAATCAAACCTGTGCTACCCATTGCATCAGGAGGACTCCATCCCGGCATGGTACCCAAACTAGTAGAGATATTCGGTAAAGATACAGTGATACAGGCTGGCGGTGGCATACATGGACACCCAGATGGAACCGTTGTTGGGGCCACAGCACTCAGGCAAGCAGTAGACGCTGCAATGAAAGGAGTACCTCTAAAAGAGTATGCTAAAGAGCACCCTGAACTGGAGAAAGCGTTAGAGAAGTGGCCTATCCTATAGCATCCACGGATAATGCCTGTGAATGGCTTCAAGGATGCTATGAGGGCTTATTATGCCCTCCTCTGTTATCAAGCCATGAATATAGTCCCTGCGAGTGATGTCAAAGGCTGGGTTTCTTATCTTCAAACCTTCAGGTGGGTCGCTCCATATCTCGTCTGTGTTTCTTTCCTCGATGGTTTCGTAGGCGCCGTGGATTGTGACTGGGTCAAATTTGAGTAGTGTACTTACTACGTAGAAGGGTACTCTGGCTTCCCAAGCTGATAAAGCGACTTGGCTTGTGCCTATCTTGTTGATCACATTTCCCTCACTTGTGAGTGCATCAGCGCCCACCAACACAAAATCAATCTCCTTCATATAGTGGCGAGCAGCCGAGTCAACAATCATAGTTGTATCGACACCAGCTTCAACGAGCTCCCGGGCTGTAATCCTGCCTTGGTATTTTGGTCTGGTCTCGGTCTGTATTACCTTGAAGTCTTTTCCCTGTTCTCTTGCCTTTATGATGGTTCCAGTTACTCCACTGCTGTGGCAGTGGGTCAGCACTGTGTCTCCATTCTCGATTCTCTTGGCTCCTACCTCGACCATCTTTGTTTTGGCGTCTGTGAAGATTTCTAGGATATTGTTCTCGGCGTCCTGTACGAGTTTTCTGAAACCCATCTCGTTGCTCCAAGTAGCCTCATGTATCCTGCTATCAATGTACTTGAGACCATTTCTCATCATGGGCTCAGTAGCTCTTGATCCAATAAGAAGCTCCATGGATGTTTTGAGAATATTATAAACCTGACCTGATGTACTCCATTCTTTGCCTCTCAGTTCTTTCCCAAGCGCTTTGACTGCTTCTACTGCTATATTTGTGGCTCCTTGGATCTCTAGTGCTTTGATTTTTTCAGCGGTCTCTTGGATGGTCATGAAGCTTCATGTTTTTCTTTGTTGGTGTGGTTTTAAGTGTTAGTCTGTATTATCTGGTGCACTTTAGCTGAGCCTAAAAATGAGTAACCTTTATAAGTGATCTCGTAGGACCAGCTACCAGATATATGGGTAAAATACCCATAGGTAAATTTGGAGAAAAAGAAATGAACAAACTATACCACGATCCACAAACGGACAATGCGTCCAGCTGCCCCTACTGTGGAGGCACCAAAATAGTAAGCGACAGGCAAACAGGTGAAATGATCTGCGCCAACTGTGGATTAGTGGTCACTGAGACCATTATGGACACAGGACCAGAGTACAGAGTATTCAACCTCCAGGAAGCCAACGACAGACGCCGCACAGGCACAGGCTACAGCATGAGCATCTACGATAAGGGCTTAAGCACTGTGATCAAAGGCGACAAAGACGCATCAGGCAAAAGACTCGACTACGAGACCCAGCGAAGAATGCGCAGACTACAAAGACAAGACAACAGAAGCAAGGTAAACGAGACCCACGCAAGAAACCTCAGCATAGCCATGGCTGAACTGGACAGGATGGCATCAGAGCTACACCTACCCCAGAACGTCAAGGAAAACGCCGCGTTGATATACAGAAGAGCACTGAAAGGAGACCTGATCAGGGGAAGAAGCATCGATGCCTTCGTTGCAGCAAGCCTATACGCATCATGCAGACTGCTAAAGGTTCCAAGACCACTCAAAGAAGTATCAAAAGTAAGCAAGCGCCTCCACAGTGAGGTAGCCATGACTTACAGGCTCATCCACAAGGAACTGAACCTAAAGCCACCCGTAGATGGACCATTCAAGTTCATACCAAGTATCGCAGCAAAGCTATCGGTAAACCAGCCAACAGAACAACTAGCCATCAACATACTGAAGAAAGCAGACGAGATCAAAGCATTAACAGGAAAAGACCCACGCGGTCTAGCCGCTGCAGCGCTATACATGGCTTGTCAAGAGACTAAGGAGAAGCGTGTCCAACGCGTAATAGCGAAGGCTGCTGGTACAACTGAGGTTACTCTTCGTAACAGGTATCGTGGACTGAAGCAGGCTCTTGATTCTATGGAGACTACTCCCGAGGACCTAGTCCTCCAATTCTAAAAATATTACATACTTTTTTAACCCGACTCTGTAACTCGTTTTATGCAATCCGCCGGGGACAACCAGCGTTCATTAATGATGCTAATGGTCATGCAACTTTGCACAGGCTTTAGCATGGGCATCATTTCCCCGATACTGGGGTTATTTGTAAGAAGTCAAGGATTGAGCATGACCCAGATTGGGCTTATTGGTACAGCTTCCATGCTGGGGTGGTTTATCTGGGAACCAATAATGGGTGTTTTTGCTGACAGGTTCAACAAGCGACTGATGCTTGCCGGAGCCCTATTCTTCTCAACAATCCTCTATGGCTTGTACCCTATGGTGAATAGCTTCGCTGCATTCGCTGTGCTTGAGTTCACTAAAACAAGCGTATTATCTGCTTATAGTATCCCAGTGAAGGCTCTCGCCGCTGAGCTGTTGCCCTCACAGGACAGGGGACGGGCATATGGTAGGTATATGACGGTTATCAGTTTCGGTGGTATGATTAGTCCCCTCATTGGTGGGTACATCTCTGAGGTCGCTGGGCTCAATATCCCCTTCTACATAGCAGCAGGGACAGGATTACTCGGAATAGTTGCTGTAAGCAGGATCACCTACACTGAGCCAGTGTATGACCCAGAATCCCGGACATCAGACGGAATAAGAAGCCTATTCACTGCTCCCATCCTAGCAATATTCTCTGTACGGGGGCTCTATTTCTTCAATGCGGGGTTCTCAAGCAGCTTTCTATCTATATTCCTAAACGAGTCACCTCACCTATTGGCGACAGAGTCACAGATAGGAGCATTGTTTACTATTCAGAGACTGGCTGGCGCTGCTTCACGTTCCTTCTTGGGTGATTTCTGTGACAAATATGGCAAGAAGCCCATGATCAGCGGTAGTCTAGCTGGAATCGCACTCAGCTATATTGGGTTGATGTATCTCGGTGGTCCTATTCCTATGTATTTGATGGGGGCTTTGAATGGGTTTGGTCAGGCTGCCGCTGATACCAGTATGATGCTTCACTTGATCTCAGTAATGCCCAAGGAGCGGTCAGGGCTTACTATGGGGCTTTACTCTGAGTCGGAGAACGTTGGAGGGTTGTTATCTACTCCAACGATGGGGTATCTGTATCAGAACTTTGGTGCAAACTCGTCTGTATGGCTCTTAACAGTAGTTCTGCTGTTCAATGCTGGATATAGTTATGTGGTTATTCGAGAGAAGGATGCTTAGAGAAGCATGTAGACTTGGGTTGATGCTTCGTAGGCGACCTTTTCCTGTGCGACAAGTTGGGTCAGGGCTTTCTTGATCTGCATCCTTGTTAGGGTTACGTGGAACTCTAGTTCGTTTATCTTTGCTTTTCCTTCTTCAAGCAGTAGTGCGAATGTTACTTTGTCGATGTTTGTTATTTTTCTTAGGTGTTCCATGTATGTTCAGCCCAAAGACGGCTTTATCATAAATATAATCTTATCGCCCAGAGTCGAACGCGAATACGTCAAAAAACGATGTATTTCACTGATTTATAGCTTAACTGTTAAAACCTTGATATGAGCGTGGTATACAATATGTCCGCTGATGCGTACGTCGTACCATTAACAAGTATACGAGAAGGTGAGATAAACCGTGTCGGTGGAAAAGCCCAGAACCTAGGATTCCTCATCAACAAAGGATTCAATGTACCGAACGGCTTTGTTCTCACGACAGAGGCATACCATAAGTTCATCGATGAAAACAACCTCTCAAACATCATCACAGAAGCATTAACAGGTAACGAGACAAACACGGCGTCAGAGAAAATACAGCAAGCATTCCTCAATTCAGCGATCCCTCCGACAATCAGTGACGAGATAATCAAACAATATACAGGTCTCGGCAAAAACGAGGTAGCTGTAAGGTCAAGCGCCACAAGCGAGGACCTAAAAGACGCTTCTTTCGCTGGTCAGATGGATACCTACCTCAACTTAACAACTATAGAGGATGTTCTTGAGCACATCAAACGCTGCTACGCCTCACTATGGACTGACAGAGCCATATCATATCGTAGTAAACAAGGCATCAATCAAGATGGCGTAGCCATAGCAGTAGTGGTTCAGGAGATAGTTGAGCCAAAATCAGCTGGTGTATTGTTCACACAGGACCCTGTAACTGGTGAGAGGAATATCGTCATCGAGTCAAATTATGGGTACGGTGAATCAGTTGTCTCGGGCAAAGCTACACCAGATAGATTCGTAGTCAGACGGGGAAAGAGCCACGAGATAGCCGTCAGAGAGATAGGAACAAAAGAGCTTGAGGCTGTAAAATCATATGAAGGTGGTGTGGTATTCGTTGAGCCCAGCATTGAGAGACGCGAACTAGCAAGTCTCACAGATGAAGAAATATTTAGCTTGACTAGTCTCGGGGATAAGATAGAGACTGTATATGGTGCTCCACAGGATATTGAGTGGGCTATACAAGGTGAGACTCCTTATCTTCTCCAGTCCCGACCCATCACAACCATCAACGGTAACCATGAGACGACTCCTTGGACTCGCGGTTACTCTGATGACTATTGGAACGATAATGTATCTCCCCTGTTCTTTGAGTTGTTGGGCGATCATATCACTGAGTATGTTAATGTGGAGCTCAACGAGCTACTTGGATATACTAAGAAAGGGGAAGCTGAAATGGATCAGCTTCTCAGGCTGCATAAAGCCCACGCATACTTCAACCTAGAGGTACTCAAACGCAAAGTAGAGTACGAGATACCAACATTCCTCAGAAACAACGACGTACTCAACTACTTCCCAGAAGGCGAAGGACCATACGGCAAAGAAACCATGAAACACCTCCCCTTCCGCATAAGCAAACGCATCAACGCAGAATACCGTATCAGAACCCGTGACCCAAACGGCGCAAGCAACAAGACAGCAGACGCCTACGATAAATGGACACACGAGGAGCTAAACCCCTTCTGGCGCGCCTTCGACCAACGCATGAGTACGCTAGAGGGCAAGAGTCTTGACGAGTACCTTGTCTTCGCAGACGAGGTGAACGATATTATGATCGCTCACTACAGGCTCGTCAGGTATGGGTTACCCGTCCACAACATAGGTATGAACCTGCTCAGCCAGTACCTACTGAAACGCTTTATCGGTGAGGAAAAAGCAGCAGTCACGTACCCAATACTGGTCTCAGGTCTCAAGCACAGTACAAGCAAGACAAATGATAAGCTCTTTGAGTTAGCTGAAAACCTCAGGCAGGCTCCTATGCTAAGAAAACTGGTTCTTGACATTGATTCCCCTGAGGTGCTTGATGCCATTAAGAGCCAAGAAACATCTGAGGCAAAACGTTTCCTAGAAGCCTTCGATGCCTTCCTTTACGATTATGGTTGCAGGGGATTTACACGCGAGCCCCTATATCCAAGGTGGAGCGAGGCACCAGAATACGTCTTTGATATACTCAAATC
>JAOZIG010000351.1 GCA_026014515.1 Candidatus Bathyarchaeota archaeon
CCACCCTTCTGTCCAGTGATACCCATCAAGCCACTCATACCCTGAATAATCAAGTCATATCCCGGCCACTGGGCGTATGGTCCAGTCTGGCCGAAGCTAGATATGCTACAATAAATTATCCGGGGGTTGATCTTTTTCAGTGTCTCATAGTCTACTCCAAGACGTTCCGTGACACCGGGTCTGAAGTTCTCAACAACTATATCGCATTTCTCTGCTAGTTTGTGGGCGATCTTCACTGCTTCGGGTTCCTTCATGTTGAGGGTTATGCTTTTCTTGCCCCTGTTCAGGCTCAAAAAATAGCTACTCACATCATTGATGAAGGGCGGATAGGCGCGTGTATCATCGCCTCTTCCGGGCATCTCTACCTTGATTACCTCTGCCCCTAGGTCGCTGAGGTTCATGGAACAGAAAGGACCAGCAAGTACTCGTGACAAATCTAGGACTCTTAATCCCTTTAACGGTGGATCATTTGGGCTAATTGACATAACAAGAAAAGGGTGGATGAAATGAAAAGGGTTTTTGGTAGACTACTTGGTCTTCAGGTACTCTTCAATGCTGTTTGCCGCTATCTTACCAGCACCCATAGCGCTGATAACCGTAGCAGCACCACTGACAACGTCACCACCAGCATAAACACCTTCAAGAGTGGTCTTCATGGTCTCCTCGTTGGTGATGATAGTGCCCCATCTTGTGGTCTCCAAGCCCTTTGTGGTCTGCTGGATAATCGGGTTAGGACTCTGACCGATGGCGATGATCACTGTGTCGATTGGAAGCCTCCACTCAGAGTTCTTTATGGGTTTAGGGCGTCTTCTACCGCTTGCATCGGGTTCACCAAGCTCCATCCTGACTAGCTCGATCTCTTTGATGTTGCCTCGTCCGTCGCCGTGGAACTTTATGGGGTTATTCAGCAGTGTGAATATCACGCCTTCCTCTTCAGCGTTCTCAACCTCTTCGTGACGGGCTGGAAGCTCGTTCATTCCACGCCTATATATGATGTGTACATTTTCTGCGCCTAACCTAAGACTGCACCGCGCAGAGTCCATGGCTACGTTTCCTCCGCCGATTACAGCCACGTTTTTACCGATCTTGATGGGTGTATCGTATTCTGGGAACCTGTATGCCTTCATCAGGTTTGTCCTGATTAGGAACTCGTTCGCGCTATAGATACCGCTGAGGTTCTCACCGGGTAGGTTCAAAAAGTTCGGTAACCCTGCACCACTACCAATGAACACTGCCTCGAATCCTTGTTCGAATAGCTCTTCTACTGTGTAGAGTTTTCCCACCATGCTGTCAAGGTGTATCTCTACGCCCAGTTGTTTGACGTAGCTTACCTCTGCTTGCACTATCTCTTTTGGTAGCCTGAACTGGGGGATACCGTACATCAATACGCCTCCGGCTACGTGAAGAGCCTCAAACATCTCAATATGATGCCCTTTCTTTTTCAACTCGGCTGCAACCGTGAGCCCCGCTGGTCCTGCGCCTACTATGGCTACTTTATGACCTGTGGGTTCAGGCATCTCAGGGGTTTCTACACCAGCGCTTCTTTCGGCGTCAGCTACGAATCTTTCCAGACGCCCAATCTCAATTGGTTCTCCTCTGATTCCTACTATACAGAATTTCTGGCACTGGTTTTCCT
>JAOZIG010000287.1 GCA_026014515.1 Candidatus Bathyarchaeota archaeon
GAGTACTTAGTGTTCTCCAGAAACTTGTTGATGGCCATAGCGACGCAGCCTTCAGTAGTGTCTATGGCGTCTACTACTCGAATCACTTTCGCGGTATACACGTTCGTGCTAATTCCGACTGTTTCTGCAGCTTTACGTCTTTCTTGTTGGTGTTCTTCATCATAGTAGTTAGGGGTAGTTGCAGCGTTAATTAGTTCAGTGGTAGTGGGTGTAGTGGTAGGAGTAATAGCAGGGGGAGAAGGATGAATGGGTGTGGCATACGTGTCGTGTGTGAATTGAACTTTCCCATGTCTCAAGTTGCCACTGCCTCCTCTGTTGTTGTTGTGGTTGTGTTTAGCAGCAATAGCAGCGGCACCGTGGTAGTTGTTGTTCTTGATTCTGCCATTGCCATGGGTCTTCCCGTACTCACCGTGTCCACCAATTCGTAGATCCTTAGTCTTCTTGCGTGCACGAACTACTGTCCATTCTCTTTGCGTAGTCGAAGTATTGGTTTCGCTATGGGGGAGAGGAGTATGGATTTCAGTAGTGGGAAGTGGTGCAGGACGACGGAGCAATTTCGAAATTGCTCTTGGTTTGGTTGGTTGAAGGGGTTCATTGGATTGGGAGGCAATTGTTGATGAGGTGGTAGTAGTGGCGGCAAGAGCTTCTGCTGTTGTGTTGGTCGAATTGATCTTAGGAATGAGTTGCATGTGGAACAATGTGTTGACTCGACGAATTGATTCAGATAATAAATCATCCGTGGTACGAGGAACCCATTCTTTGATGGTTGCAGCAATAGGGAAGTAGTTGTTGTAGACGGGATAGAGATTGACACCACCAACGCGCAGATGCTTGATTAACTCCAAGAATTGAGACTTTGTGGGAGAACAGTCCCAATCCAGCGTAGTCTTAATGAAAGCGGATATATCCTGTCTTTCAAGTGAAGCGGGTGCTGGAGTGCTGTAGTAGCTTAATGCTCCATGTATGGGTCCGCTGTCTCCTCTGCTGTTGTTGTTGATGATACGCTTGACACTCCAGACGCACTTATTGATGAGTGATGAACGTTGACCGGCGATAGTGGCGGTCTTGGAACGTAAGTAAGTGTCTATGTGTCGGGGTGAACAGTCGCGGATTAGTTGGGATGCTTGCATAAAGCTTTGAACGGCATATGTGTTGGTGAAAGCCTCGAAAGTTCTCTTCTTAATTACACGCAACTTGTCCATTACTGTAGTGACTTGTACTGATCCTGCGATCATCTTCTCCTTAATTTCCTCCTTAACCGTGCTGTAGGACAAGCAATTATCGTACCATCTAGCTAATTTCATCATACTTACCTGGGCACTAACGTTAATCATAGAACAAATGAATAAGTTGATGGGAAGGTCCATGGTTTGACACACTAAAGAACCTAATACGAGAATGGATTTGCGGTTCTTATAGAATTGGTCGGGATGAATGAAGCAAGGGATGTTGTTATCGTTATCATAGATACTCTTAGGATGGCAGTTGAGCTTGTTGTTGGTGGTAATGACTGGTAGTTGACTTGGGGCTTGTAGCATTACTGGGGTAGTACCATAGGTAGTGATGAGATTACCGAAGCTGAAGATTCTGCTACCATTCTTGGCTTCTAACCATTCAACTCCAGCTTGAC
>JAOZIG010000433.1 GCA_026014515.1 Candidatus Bathyarchaeota archaeon
ATATAACGCTAGCTACGCCGCTGGTGATTAGTTCAGTGATCTTATCAACATCATTTGTTACCCTGCTAACAATACTGCCCACTTCTTCCCGAGCGTAATAATCGAGGCTTAGGACCTGTAGATGTTTGAACATGTCCATACGCATGTTTAGCTCAAGCCGTGAACCCAGCCAGTTGATAAAGTACTCTCGTACAAGCTGGGTAACGAATGATAACACGTAGACAAGTATGAACCCTGCTCCAAGCAGATACAGTCCACGGGTATCCATTTGCTTGATGTAGGTGTCTATGGCGAGGCTGTACATGTAGGGTGGCAGTAGGTTGATGATGGTTGAAGCGATGATTCCGACCACAAGTATGGTCATCTCGCGTCGTTGGCTCGTTATGTAGCCGATCATACGCTTGAATAATACCATGTCTGGTACAGAGCGCTCATAATCGTCTTCTGCGCCGAACTGTTCCATTCTGTGACCCATTAGATAGTGCCTCCTGTGGCTCCAGTGATCTGTGTCTCGTAGAGCCGTCTGTATATCCCGTTCTGTGTCATCAACGTGTCGTGGGTGCCTTCCTCATGTATCTCACCGTCTTCAAGCACGATAATGTAGTCGGCTTTCCTTATGCTGCTGAGACGCTGTGTGATGATGAATGTGGTTCTGTTCTCAAGCAACTCGTCCAGTGCCTGCTGTATCTCGTACTCGGTCTGAGTGTCCACACTGCTGGTGCTATCATCCAGTATCAGTATCTTGGGGTTCTTGAGCAATGCACGTGCAATAGCCACCCGTTGTTTCTGTCCACCGCTGAGGGTGACTCCTCTCTCCCCGACCCTTGTATCGTATCTGTCGGGCAATCCGTCTATGAACTCATGTATCTTTGCTTGACGCGCTGCCTCCTCTATTTCTAGTTCTGATGCTTTTTCGACGCCGTAGGCGATGTTTTCCTTGAGGGTGGTGCTGAATATGAATGGGTCTTGTCTGACTATGCCGATGTGGCTTCTTAGGTTATTGATCTTCAGGTCTCTGATGTCTACGCCGTCGAGCTTGATACATCCCTTGGTGACATCGTAGAACCGTGGGATCAAATTGATTATACTGCTCTTACCGCTTCCAGTTGCTCCGAGAATAGCGACGGTTTGACCCGGGTTTACCACCAAGTCGATGTCCTTGAGAACCATGTTCTCGCCGTCGTAGCTGAACCAGACGTCCTCAAACTTGATGTGTCCAACAACAACCTGCATCTCCTCCGCGTCAGGTTTATCGTGGACATCAATCTCTGCGTCAATAATCTCAAAGACACGCTCCGCTGCTGCTTGGGCTCGGACGAACATGCCTGTCATGAAGCCCAGCATACGTACTGGCCCCATGAGTCTAGCGAGGTAGAAGTAGAAGGCAATGAGGCTGCCGAGGCTGATAGCTCCCTGAATCACCAAGGTGCCACCATACATTATGACTATGACTATTCCAACACCGCTGATGAGACCAACGAGGGGTCTAAACTTGGCTCTGAGCTTCGCCATCCTGATGTTTATATCAAAATACTTCATGAGTTCAGCCCAGAACTTTTCCTCCTCATACTTTTCCCGACTGAATCCCCTGACCACCCTGAGTCCACTCAGGTTTTCCTGTAGTACTGCGGTGATCTCGCCGTTTTGTTCTCGTACTTCTCCCCACATGGGGCGTATTCTGCTGCTGAAGTTTAGTGTGGTGTATAGTAGGAAGGGTAGGATGATGATTGAGACTCCTGTTAACTGGAAATTGATGGAGATCATGCTGTAGATGACCAGTATCAACAGTAACCCGTTGTTTAGGGCGAGTCTGAACCCGAAGTTAAAGAACCGTCCCAGCATATTGATGTCTCCCGTAGCTCTAGCCATCAGTTGTCCTGTGCGTTGCTGGTCGTAGAAACTGAAGCTCTGCTCAAGTAGGCTCTCGTATAGGTCGTCGCGTATCTCGAAGCCCGCGCGTTGACTGATGATCTCCAGTGTATAGCGTTGGGTGTAGCTGAGTCCACCTTCTAATAGGGCGAATAGGATTAGGCTTAGACTGAATACCGTCAGCATAGCCTGATTATATCCTATGTCGTTGGATGTACTATACCAGTTGGCAACTGGTATCAGCATCTCGTTCACAAGCCCCTCGACACCAGACGCCTCTGGAATGGGCTCCCCAGCAGCAATATACCCAACTGCGTCCACGATGTTACCTATTATGGCTGGTGAGAGAACCGAGAAAAACACAGTCAATACGATTATGACTACGACTGCCTTTGTCTCCCAGAACTGTGTGATGTAACCGAAGAGCCGCTTGAATGTACTTAGGCTGCTCTTCTTCTGCTTACTCGACATCCCATGTGCTCCCACTGTACTTGTTCATGATCGTCCTGAGCTCGGCTATCGCTGCCTCGTACTCTGGGCTACTCATGAGTTGTACATGTGAAATTATGTGGGCGATACTACGCTGTGTATAGCGTCCAATATCGCCATCATTGATTTTTCTGCTGACTCTTTCCTCAAATGCTCGTTTATTAAACAGATGCAGCCGTAATAGTAGCTGTTTTATCTGTTGTTTTTCTTCGCCTGGTATCTCGACTCCATACATGCCCAAGGCTTTAACGAGATTATCCAGATACTCCATTGTATAAGCCGAGTAGTCTGGGTCTTCTTCCAGTGCCTCTGTTACCCTGTAGCTTACGTGGAAGTCCTCACTAACAGACATGTAGTATGGCTGTATCATGTTTCTGACTTGTTCTTCCCTTGTTACAGTGATCAAGCCAGCGTCCAACAGTGTATTCAGGTGGTGGACGATACTGCTATGGTTTTTATCGAGTTTTTTAGCGAGGTCGGTGGCGCTCATCTCTTCGTGGCTGAGAATCCTCAGAATCTTTCTGCGTGTCTCGTCTGCGAGGAGTTTCCCCACCTCGGGATCAGTGATGATCTGCACCTTGGGCCGCAATTGTATCGCTACAATAGGTTGTAGTGTACTAGATAAGCCTGTCTAATAGAAAATATATAGAAAAAACCGCTACTTTTTGCGGCTGAGGTTGCGCATCCTCTGACCTGCGCTGGTCTTGCCCCTGAAGGCGCGTCCACGGATGGGTTTGTTCTCCATCTTGGGCTTGGTTACCTTGATATCAAGGTCTTTTGCCTCTTCAAGGAACTCTTTGAGGGCTTCAACGTTCTCATCGTGGCTAGTGCCTCTCTTGGTATCAACTGGGATGCCCATGCTCTTCGCTTTAGTGGCTGATAGTTCAACCTCTTCAAGCTCTGCTAGACTGAAGCCCTTGCCCTCACGGACACGGTCCCCAGACTCAACAATAGGTGTGATAAAGCGTACCACTGTAATCACCTGTAGCTCTTCTGTTTTCTGCGGCGTGCGCCTGGTCCACCGAATTTCTTGGACTCTTTGCGGCGTGCGTCACCTGCGAGCATTGTTCTGTCGTACTCATGGTACTTGCTTCGTAGTCGTTTGCTGCGTGTGAACTTGACTAGTCCCTGTGCGATTCCCATGCGGGCTGCTTCTGCTTGACTCATGAAGCCTCCGCCGTTTGTGTTGATGCTGATGTCTACGCGGTCCTTGTAGTCGCCTGCTAGCATGTATGGTTCTAGTATCTTTTCACGTGCTAGGAATGGCTCGACTAGGTGGATTGGTACATTGTTGACCCTGATCCTGCCCTTGCCCTCGGAGACGACAACCCTTGCTTTGCTGGTTTTGCGTTTACCGGTTGCCAGTACGCTCTTCTTCTTGGTGCTTGTTGACAATTAATTCACTTCTTCCAGCCGATGTTCTCGGCGATCTCTCCAATGGTCACGAACCTGCGGTTCAGGTTGCTGCTGTGGTATTTCTCCATCTTCTCCAGCTCGGCTCCAGATAGCTCATCTGGTACACCGATGTGAACCCTGAGTCTCTTAAAAGCGTCTCTGCCGTGAGCCTTACGGTGTGGCAGCATTCCTCTGATGGTCTTTCTAACGATCCTGTGTGGCTGGCGGTAGTGAACTGGTCCTTTCTCGAATCCACCCACGTTTAGGAACTCTTTCTCCGCGTTGATAACCATCTGTTTCTTGCCCGATACGACCATTTTCTCGGCGTTAACGATATCAATTGTTTCCCCTGCGAGAAGCCTCTTGGCTACTACGCTTGACATTCTGCCTAGTATGAGGCCGTCCCCGTCTATGACTGTTCTAGTGCTCATGTTTTTCATCCTTTCTGTTGGCTAGAGTCGCCTAATGCACCCCACTGAACAACATTTATGGCTATAAAGGTTTTCCAAACGCTGACGCTACCAGCCACATTTGTATGGTCGCACCTAGGTGAGACAACCAGTCTACGCTATCTTGGCTAGAAACCTTTATACCTGATCCCCGCCCTGTGGGTGCCTGTGGAAGTGAAAATGAGGGAGTATATTCACTAGAGGCGTTTGTATTCATCTCTAGTCAGATTACTTTCTCTCAGCAACACGCAGCCACGGATTCTAACGAACAACCACTGTTAGTGGTTTCTAAGACAACAATAGGAGACACCTAGATATGACTAAAGTAAAATTCGCTATACCCAAGGGACACCTTGGAGACCAAACACTCAAGATACTTGAAAGAGCCGGCTACAGAATAACAGGACATGACCGCACCTATCGCCCAGGAATAAACGATCCTGAGATCGAGTTAAAGGTGCTGCGCCCACAAGAGATTCCCACCTATGTCAGTGAAGGTGTTCAGGATGTTGGTATCAGTGGAAGGGACTGGGTTGCTGAGAATAAAGCAGACGTCGAGACACTACTCGACCTAGAGTACGCGAAGGTGCGGCTTGTTATAGCTGTCTCCAAGACTTGGAGCGATGTAAACAGCTTATCAGACTTAATCAGAAAAAGCATCGAAGAGGATACTACACTACGTATTAGCACAGAGTACCTCAACGCAGCCAAGGAGTACATCAAACAGGACCCAGCCTACAAGGAGGCATATGGAGACAAGGAACCAGTGGTAATCAGTCCATGGTGGAGAATAGGCGAAAACGAAAAAGTAGCCATATATCTGAGCTTTGGAGCAACCGAGGCCAAGCCACCGGAGGATGCTGACGCCATAATCGAGGTTATCGAGACTGGTACAAGCCTCCAGCAGAATGGTTTGAAGGTCATCGAGGAGGTAATGCGCACCAGCGCGTTACTGATCGCCAACAAGAGGGCTCTTGTTGACCCGGAGAAAAAGGAGAAGATACTGGACATATTGACTCTGTTGAGGGGCGCCGTTGATGGCTCTAAGAAGCTGCACATCTTTGCTAACGTGAAAAAGTCTAACCTTGATGAGTTACTCACTCAGTTGCCGGCTTTGAAGCGTCCCACCATCAGTGATCTAAGTGACCCTGAGTGGTGTGCCATCAACACTGTGATTGATAAGGATAACCTCATCCAGATACTACCGACACTGAGAACCCTTGCACAAGGCTTGGTGCTCTATGAGCCCCGTCAGGTGCTTCCCCTTGAAGAGATCGTATTGGAGAATGGAAAATGAGACAGATAACAGACCCAAACACCGTGCTTGCTGGGCGTTGGCCAAATGTCTCGGCGTCAGACCGCGAGCTAATGGACTATGTGAGACCAATTGTGGTTGATGTATCTGAGCGTGGAGATCAAGCAGTAGCAGAGTACACACTGAAATTCGACAAAGTCAAGCTAGAATCCTTCAGGGTTACACAAGAGGAGATACAGGAAGCCTACGAGAAGGTCTCACAGAACGAGGTTCAGGCACTCAGGGAGTCAAGGAGGCGCCTTGAGCTTGTAGAGTCCCAGAGACTAGCACAGAACAGCTTTACCTCTGAGATCGATGGGGTGAGTATCAGTTGCTCGTTGAAGCCGATCCAGACTGTTGGTTGTTATGTGCCGGGTGGTAAGGCAGCTTATCCGAGCAGCGTCATTATGAATGTGGCTCCAGCGAAGGTTGCTGGTGTAGAGAAGATTGTGGTTTGTACGCCTCCTGGTAAGAATGGTTGTGTTGATGCCTTGACGCTTGTTGCCTGTGATGTCTGCATGGTGGATGAGATATACAAGATCGGAGGGGTCCAAGCCATAGCCGCCATGGCGTATGGCACCGAGACGGTTCCAAAGGTCATGAAAATAGTTGGACCCGGAAACAGGTACGTCACAGCAGCCAAGAGCATAGTCTCAGACATAGTATCCATCGATAAACCAGCGGGACCAAGCGAGATACTCATCATCGCAGACCAAACAGCAGACCCAAAACTCGTAGCAGTTGATCTCATCAGCCAAGCTGAGCACGGTCCCGGTGGGATCAGTGGGCTTGTCACGACATCAGAGAAGCTTGCTGAGGAGGTATCCAAGGTAGTTGATACTCTTGTTCCTTCACTGGAGCGAAGCGAGATTATCGCTGAGGTCTTGGAGTCTGGTGGCATCATCTACCGTGTAGAGTCCATGGATGAGGCGGTTGAGTTCGCGAACCAGTTCGCGTCTGAGCACATTGAGATCATAACTGGTGTGCCAGAGGAGGTCGCTGAGAGGATCAACAACAGCGGATTGGTGCTTCTCGGACCATACTCCCCTGTATCCTCAACAGACTACTGTATGGGGGTAAACCACGTGCTCCCCACCGAGGGCTACGCCAAGGTATCATCAGGCATCACGGTCCTCGATTATACTAAACCAGTTAGCACCGTCAAAGCTTCTAAGACAGGTCTGGCAGCTGTAAGGGAACGCGTAGCAGCCTTAGCGGATGCCGAAGGGTTACCCAACCACAGAGAAGCCGTGGAGGAGAGGTTCAGATGAACACCAAATCACTAAGCGAAGCAGCCCGAGATATCAAGCCCTATCGTCCTGCTCCACCTATTAGAGAAATAGTCAAGGGTCAGGATATGTGCGTCTTGAAGCTGAATAGTAACGAGAACCTGTTCCTCAGTCGAAAACAGGTTCAAGAGGTGCTGCTTGAGGCTGCCTACGAGACCGATCCAAGAATATATCCACAGGACGAGGAACAGCAACTTAGACAGCAAATAGCCAAGTTAAACAAGATTGAATCCGATCAGGTAATGATTACAACTGGTGGAGACCAGTTAATCGAGCTATTGTTCTCGCTACTGAGCCCCGGAGACAGTGTTACAGCGGTATCACCCACCTTCAGCATGTATCCTAGGGCAGCTAAACAACGAGGCGTAAAGCTTGTTGAGGCAATGCTTGATCCTGATTTCTCTTTGAACCCAGAGAAGACTTTGGAGTTGGCAAAGGGCTCTGCGTTACTGGTCATCTGTAACCCAAATAATCCAACGGGTAACCAGTTCCCCCGGGAATCGGTCATCAAACTCATTGAAGGCTTCGATGGCTTGGTGCTACTTGATGAGGCTTACCAAGAATACTCAGAATACAGTCTCGCAGAGCTCGTCAGTGAGTATGATAATCTGGTTATTCTCCGCACCTTCTCCAAGGCATATGGGTTAGCTGGTCTCAGACTCGGCTACTGTATAGCCTGTGAGGCGCTTGTCTCTACTCTACGGGAGAAATACATGATGCCATACCCCGTCTCTAACCTGATACTGAGAGCAGGTATCAAGATGATTGAACAAGCCCCGACGGTACTGGAGGCTGTTATGGAAGCCAAACAGGAACGAGCATGGCTTACATCAGAACTAAACAAGGTGCCCGGTGTGGAGGCTTTTTCCTCTGATGCATGCTTTGTCCTTTTTAAAACAGAGAAACCAATAACTGGGGTATATGAGGCGCTCCTCAGTCAAGGCATCATAGTGAGCAGACAAACAGTGTTTGGCACAGAGTATCTGCGTGTCACTGTGGCGCCACGTAAGCTTGGGGAGAGATTCATAGAGGCTCTCAGGGAGGCAACGAGATGAAATACATAGAAATAGAGAACAGCAACGGAACCACATACATCAGAGAAAACAAACTAGAAGCACTTGCAAGGGTAGATGCCATCGTATTCGACTGCGATGGAGTACTCCTTGATGTACGTAACGCCTACAACGTAGCCATCGCAGCCACCACAAGACGCATCATAGAATCATTCACAGACACCAAGATACCTGAGTCCATCTTCGACAGCACCCTAAACCACGCCTATAAGCGCACAGGGGGCTTCAACAACGACTGGACCCACGCATATGCTATCATCATGCGGATACTGGCTGAGACATCCGAACAAAAACTCGCTGAATTGAATAAACTAGCAGGAGAGAGCCTAGAATACACATCACCCAAGCAACGCTACGATTACATAGCTGGTAAAGTCAAGGCAGAGATACAGATTGATGGACTCTACGAGAAACTAGCAGAGTTCGCAACACAACTGGACGCCTCTGGGATAGAGAAAGTAGACCAGTTACTCCTTGACAAAGTTGGAGTCAACATCAAAAAGGCATTAAAATTCAGGGGCGATGTCGGCGAAAGCATAGTAAGCACCTTGTTTGAGGAGCTTTTCCTCGGAGAAACATTATTCACCGAGACCTTTGGGTATCCTCCTCAGTTCGTCCAAGTCGAGCATGGTATAGTTGAGGCTGATGAGGTAGTCATCAAACCCGAGACACTAACGATGCTTGAAGAGTTACTCGGGGGACCAAGGTTCGGAGTAGCATCAGGCAGCATCGAAAACACAGCCAGACATGCATTAGGCGATATTATCGACAGGTTCCCAAAGAATAGCCAGTACTGGCATGATGTGGTTGACCGTGACCAGAAAAAACTCGGAGTCACTGATCTCCACAAACCAAACCCATACCCACTCAGAAAAGCAGCAGAGCCCTTCAACCCAGAGATAGTCCTATACATCGGAGACACCATGGCGGACTACCTGACAGCCGAGAACGCAGGCGAAGGAGTACTCTTCACAGGAGTCTACGCATCAGTCCACAGCAGTGAGAAAGTGAAGCAGAGCTTCATTGAACTTGGCAGCGACTTGGTGACCCCCACGGTTAACGAGATACCAGCTGCACTAAGATACGCGAGGGAAAACCAATGAGAACATCAGAATACACACGCAAGACACGTGAGACAGACATCACCGCACAGGTAAACCTAGACGGCACCGGGAAAGCAGACATCAACACAAGCATCAAGTTCCTCGACCACATGCTCACAAGCCTAGCAACCCACAGCCTAATCGACATAGAACTCAAAGCAACAGGAGACCTAAGACACCACATAGCCGAGGACACCGCTTTAGTGCTTGGAGAAGCACTTAGACAGGCACTTCAACAAGACTTGCGAATTACTAGGTTCGCTGATGCTTCTGTGCCTATGGATGAGAGTCTAGCAAAGTGCAGCCTAGACCTTGGGGGTAGACCCTACAGTGTGATTGATCTTGGTTTGGTGAACCCCATGACCGAGGATATGGCTAACGAGGACCTAACCCACTTCATGGAGAGCCTAGCAACGAGCCTCCGAGCAAACATCCACATACAGGTACTTTACGGCGACAATGATCACCACAAAGCAGAAGCAGCATTCAAAGCACTGGCAAGATGCCTCAGAGCAGCCACAGCAATTGACCCGAGGCGCACCGAGGCGCCCAGCAGCAAGGGAACACTATGACCCGAATATCAGTCATAGACTACGGCGTCGGCAACCTCTTCAGCATGACCAACGCGCTACAGAAAACAGGTGCAGAGGTAGAAATAGTCAAGACAAGAGAAGAAATTCTCGCTGCTGATGGCGTAGTTTTACCTGGAGTAGGTAACTTTGGGGCAGCAGCTGAGAAACTCAGCCCCATAGCAGATGCCGTGCTTGAAGCCGTAGATAACGGGGTGCCCATTCTTGGCAGTTGTCTCGGAATGCAGCTACTATTCGAGCGCAGCGAGGAGGCAGAGGGAACAGGTCTCGGATTACTGGAGGGTTGGATACGGGAGTTCAGTGGGGAACTGAAGACCCCCCACATGGGGTGGAACACCATAACTGCAACCAGAGAGAGCCCACTATTGGAGGGAATCCCTGATGGCAGCTACTTCTACTTCGTCCACAGCTACTATCCTGATCCTGTGAACAGAGAGGACTCATTAGCCGAGACCGAGTACGGAGGTGTCTTCACGTCAATAGTGGAACGCGATAACATCTATGGGTGCCAGTTCCACCCAGAGAAATCAGGCAAGAGCGGCGCAGCCCTACTAAGCAACTATGTGGAGGTCATCAGGAGATGACTTTGCAGGTAATACCCGCGATAGACATCATGGATGGTCAGCTTGTAAGACTCACAAAGGGTGACCCTGAGACCAAGGAGAGTTACTCTGTGACGCGTCCAATGGAAGCAGCCATTGAATGGGCTAAGAGAGGTGCTGAACTGGTGCACATAATTGACCTTGATGCAGCCCTCGGTAAGCAACCAAACACAGAGACCATTCTAGAGATAGCGAAAACAGTGCCATTACAGGTTGGTGGTGGTATCAGGTCAGCGGAGGTCGCTAAAAGGCTGCTTGATGGAGGGGTACAACGGATAATCCTTGGTTCAATGCCTGTTAAGGCACCGGAAAAGGCACGGAAGCTACTTGATGAATACGGTTCAGAACGAATCGTACTAGCGTTAGATCACAAGGATGGCTATTTGATGGTCAAGGGGTGGCAGGAATCCACGAAATACAGCCTAATGGAGTCACTTATGGACTTCAAGGCGCAGGGTTATACGCGGTTCCTTGTAACCAACATAGATCACGATGGCGTCATGAATGGACCAGACACCAAGACCTATGCAGAAATCTCGGATAAGGCACAGATAATCGCATCGGGTGGAGTAAGTAGCATTCAAGACATCAAAGCCCTCACTGAGACTGGTGTAGAATCCGTGGTAGTAGGCAAAGCCCTCTACATGAAACGATTCACACTCGAAGAAGCACAGGAGGCAGCACTATGCTAGCCAAACGAATCACTCCATGCCTCGATGTAAAAGACGGCAGAGTCGTCAAGGGCACAAACTTCCTTGAGCTACGTGACGCAGGAGACCCTGTTGAGCTAGCCCAGCGATACAACGCTGATGGAGCAGATGAACTGGTCTTCTTGGATATCACGGCGAGCCATGAACGCAGGGATACCCTGAAGAAGCTTGTACGAGACGTAGCATCTGAGATTGATATTCCCTTCACTGTTGGTGGAGGAATCAGATCCGTTGAGGATGTACGCGTAATACTCCGTAACGGAGCGGACAAGACAGCCATCAACACCGCTGCCATAGAAAACCCAGAGGTGATCACTGAGATCGCTGATGTCTTCGGTGTTCAATGTGTAGTGGTAGCGATAGACGCCAAACGCAACTACAACACTGAACCTGACCGAACCATCGTAGAGACCAGTGAAGGACCATGCTGGTTCGAGGTCTACACATATGGTGGACGAAAACCCATGGGCATTGATGCACTCCAGTGGGCGAAGCAAGCAGCAGAGCTTGGCGCAGGAGAGTTACTCGTTACCAGCATGGACCGTGATGGAACCAAGGTTGGCTACGATAACGTGTTGAACAAGGCTATCTCAACCACAGTCAACATTCCTTTGGTGGCTAGTGGAGGCGCAGGAGAGCCTCGACACTTCCTTGAGGCTTTCACTGAAGGCAAAGCGGATGCAGCGTTAGCGGCTTCAGTGTTCCACTACCAGAACTACCCTGTTCAGGTGGTTAAACAGTACTTGACTGATGTGGGGGTGAATGTACGAATATGAAGATAAACGAGCTAGACTGGGAGAAAATGAATGGACTGCTACCTGTGATTACTCAGGAGGCAAACACCCTAGAGGTACTAACCCTTGCCTACATCAACCGTGAAGCCTTGGAGAAGACCTTCGAGACAGGTTGGGCACACTACTACAGACGCAGTCACGGTAAAGTCATGAAGAAAGGCGTAACAAGTGGCAACGTCCAACGGATAGTTGATGTGCTCACTGACTGTGATAACGACTCTGTGGTGTATCTGGTTGAGCAGACTGGTCCAGCCTGCCACCTCGGGGAAAGAACCTGTTTCCACAAAAAGGTTGAGGCTTAGAGTTCAAGCTCTCGTTTGATGGCTTCAACCATCATATCGGAAGCCTTGTCTATCATTATCTCCCCAGCCTCAGCAGTCCCCACCATGGGGTCACCGAGAACCCCTGTAGGTGTAACAGCCTTGAAGCCTTCACGGACATATTTGCTTGTGAAGGGACCAATATAGCCCCGCTTCCACCTGTCTGTTCGTACTAACTCTGGTTTGTAGGCCAAAATTATACTGGTCTCTCCTGCTCCAGCATGTCCACCGGCAGCATCCGGGTGCCTACCAATAGCAACGATACCCTCCTTCATCACCCTGATCAAACCCATGAGATCAGCGACAGCCATCAGATTAGCGTTCAACTGACTAGCAATGCTCTGGACTGCTACTCCTACTGGTCCAAAGTTGCCACCGTGGCTGGGGATGAGTATGATGTTCTCGAATCCATGTTGGTCTAGTGAGAGGCAGACCTCCTTGAGCAACTCAATTAACAATTCAG
>JAOZIG010000430.1 GCA_026014515.1 Candidatus Bathyarchaeota archaeon
ATCCTGAGGCCGAATATGAAGAGAGACGCGTCCATTTGTGGGCTGGGTAAACCTGACTGCAACCTTTCCTGTGTTCAAGGTGCTGACGCCATCAACATGTTGACTGATGCCAGTGAATATGTTCTCGGTAAATCGTATAAGAGCCTCTAATCCAGATGGAGCCCCTTCCTCACTTATGACACCGTTTTCAAGATACAGTACACGTTCTGCGATTCTGGAAACCTGTACGAGGTCATGCGTGGCTATGACTATTACCCTGTGCTTTGATTCTTCTCTGAGAACATTATTGATGATGCTAACATTACCGGGATCAAGGTTCGAAGTGGGCTCATCAAGCAGTAAAACCTCCGGATCAACCACCAAGGCACGGGCGAGGGCAACACGTTGCTGTTCTCCCCCAGAGAGCTCCTTAGTATCGCGGTCTCCTAAACCTGACAGACGGACTGTATCTAGAACTGTTTCGACTTTTTCTTCAATTATCGGCTCAGGAGTCTTTCTCAGTCTGAGACCATATGCTATGTTTGTGAATACATCTCCCCGTAGAAAGACTGGAGTCTGGAAGATCATGGTGACGCTCTTTCTAAGCTGAGATACGTTAAGAGAATTGATCAAAGTATCATTGTATGTGATGGAGCCCTTCGTTGGAAACTCTAAACCTGCAAGAATCTTCAACAACGTGGTCTTACCGACACCGCTATACCCAATGATTCCAAGCAGTTCGTCTCCCACATCCAGATTTATCCCGTTCAAAACTGGAACTTGATCATAACGCTTCTCCAAAGACTCAATATGATACTTCACTGAGCAATCCCTCCTTGAGCCCTACTAATCAAATAATTCAACGCGAGAACAACAAACAAGAGAATAAAGCTCAAAGCAAAACTCAGACCCAACTCACCTTTCGCAGTCTCCAAAGCAATAGCTGTGGTTAAAACCCGTGTAATACCCTTGATATTCGCTCCAAGCATAGTAGCAATACCAAGTTCGGCGAATGCCCGGTTGAAACCAGACACTATGGCGAGACTGACCCCACTATAGGCTTCGCGTACTACGGCTATGCTTGTCTCGTATTCTGTGGCGCCCAGGGTTCTTGCTAGGTCTCGTATCTCTTTGTCCTTGCTCTCTATTGCACTGATTATGAAGGTAACCATTACTGGGAGAATCAATATCGCTTGACCCACAGCCACCCCATTAACTGTATAAAGTAGACTCAAGGAGCCTAATGGACCACTTTTGCTAAACAGACTATACAAAAATAACCCGAGGGTAACCGTGGGTATCCCCACCATGGATTTGAAGAAGAACTTTATGTGGTGTTTACCGGGAAACTCCTTCATCGTGATAAAAACACTGAGTGGGAGCCCTACTAAGCCTGATAATATTGTGGCTAGGATTGATGTGTGAAGAGAACGAAGGGTTATCTCGATTACTGTATTATCTAGGCTGATAATCAGCCTGAATGCCTCGGATAACCCAGCTAGTATCGTCTCCCAGCCCATAGTGATCACAAAATAGTCTGGTAATAATTATTGGTATAGGTCTCCTGCCTGATACCTATACTGAGTCGGACATTCTGTGCCATCTATATAAGCGAAATCCTCTACCCACTGGACTATATCTGAGTCTGGGTTATCCAGCTCTGGTATCCATGGCTTGAAAAGCGTTGATCCAAACTCATCCTGACCATAAGTCACCAACATGGTCTGAACCTCATCGCTTACTAGGAAGCGTACGAATAACATGGCCCCATCATACATGCCCCTTGGGTTCTCCTCAGGGTTACATACTATGGCGCTATAGACGTTCAATGTGTCCTCTCCGCTATCAACTACCTTTACCAGCTCGATGTTGTCATTAGCATAGTTCTTGAGATATGTGGCTACATCAGTCAAGGTATATGCATCCTTCTGGTTAGCCAACTGTAAGGTGGCGGTCATTCCTGCACCTGCCTCAATATACCAAGGATCACTTGTGCCTTCGATGGTCTCCGCTTTCAAGGTCTCTAAGTCGAGCCCAGTTGCTGACCAAAGTCTTTTTTCTTTACTATGCGTGCCCGAGTTGTCACCCCTTGAAACCCATAAGGCTTCACCGGTTACTCCTTTTTCGGCTATTGTAGTGAGTGCATCTAGTGGGTCCATTCCATTGATGCCTGCTGGATCTGATTCTGGTCCAACGATTATGAAGAAGTTGTATGCGAATATTTTCCGGTTTATACCGTATCCGCTTTCCATAAACCCTAGTTCCTGTGATGGGCTGTGAACTAGAATCATATCAGCGTCCCCGTTTTTCGCGGTCTCTATGGCTAAACCTGTACCCTGCGAGATGAAGCTAACGTTGTATTCTGGGTAATGAGTTTCGAAACGGGTTTTTAGTACGTCAAGTACTCCTGTCTCGTATAGGCTCGTTGTGGTTGAGACTATGAGTTGTTCTCTTTCCACTGGTTTTGTTTGATACCAATAGAGTCCTCCAGCTATTGTTAATATGAGAATAGCTGCAATTATTGTGATTGTTTTTTTATTATTGAATCCTGACATTTCAATCTCCGTAAACAATCACGAATGGTTTATTTATTCATATCGATGGTCGATGTGTAGGGACAAGCATAACAATAAATAAGTCCCCCTCACCAAAAAGAGGCGAAGAACCCTGAACCCATTAACAGACTCTTACAACAGACCAATCAAAAGCCTCAGGATCAGCCTCACCCAGCGATGCGACTTCAACTGCTTCTTCTGCCACCAAGAAGGCGAACACAACCACGGAGACGAACTCACGGTAGACGAGATAGAGACCATCGCCAAGATAGCCTCGGAACAAGGTATACGATACATCAAACTAACAGGCGGCGAACCCCTCATGAGAAAAGACATAGTCGAGATAGTACGCCGCGTAAAACCCCATGTTGAAGAGGTCTCTATGACCAGTAATGCCAGCAAACTGATGGAGCTTGCATGTGATCTTAAAGAAGCTGGTTTAGCAAGAGTCAATATTAGTCTGCACAGTCTGAGGGATGATAAGTTTAAGGAGATAACGGGCGTCGGCAAAGAAGAAGAGGTAGAAGCGGGTATCAGGGAGGCGCTTAGATGTGGATTAACCCCTGTAAAGCTAAACATGGTGGTTATGCGGGGCATCAATCACGAGGAGATAGAAGATTTAATCAAGTTCAGTAGCGAGACAGGCGCGGTTCTCCAGTTGATCGAGTTCCAAGAACTGGAGAATGGCGTAGAGTACTATGACAGCCTTCACTATGATCTCGTTCCAGTAGAGGAGATGCTTGCGGAGCGTTCAGAGCGTATCGTTGAACGTGAGATGCACCGCAGAAAAATATACTATCTACGGAACGGAGCACAGGTAGAGGTGGTGCGTCCCATGCATAACAGCACCTTCTGCAAATACTGTACACGTCTCAGGGTGACCAGCGACGGCAAAATCAAAGCATGCTTAATGAGAGACGACAACCACGTACCATTTGTATCCTTGATGCGAGAAGGAGCCAGCCACGATGAGCTGGTCGAGGCGTTCAAGGAAGGGGTAAGACGTAGGGAGCCATACTGGAAGGATTAACCATGAAGATAAACATCAGATACTTTGGGCAGTTCAGGGATTTCACGGGGAAACGTGAAGAATCATTAGAAGTAGCTGATGGAATCACGGTTGAAGGCATACGAGAACATATCAGAAGCATATATTCGAAGATAGCAGCCAAGGAAGAGGTATTAGTGGCTGTGAACGGCAACTTTGGACCTCTAGATCAAGTTATTAACGCGACTGATGAGGTGGCTTTCTTCCCCCCAGTGAGTGGTGGTTAAAGTGATCAAACTACAACGCGAAGACATAGATGTCAAAAAGATTCTAGAATCAGTAAAGAGCCCCAGCAGTGGGGGAGTAGTCACTTTTCTAGGCACTGTACGTGATAACGCCAAGGGGCACAGCGTAGAACACATGAGTATCGAGGTCTACGAGGAGATGGCGTGCAAGCAACTGGAAGCCATAGAATCAGAGACACTGGAAAAGTATGGAATCCATAAGATTGCAGTTGTTCACAGATACGGCGATCTTACAGTGGGTGATAACATCGTGTTTATCGCCGTAGCAGCAGGACACAGGGAGGAAGCCTTTGATGCCTGCAGATATATTATCGATGAATTGAAGCAGCGTGTGCCCATATGGAAGAAGGAGACCACACCAGAGGGAGAAATCTGGGTAGAGGGAGAAAAACATGAGTGATCCGGTAAAGATGATTGATGTCTCGGGAAAAGAGACGGTTTACCGATCCGCGACGGCGGTGGGATGCATCAAACTCAAAAAAACAACAGTAGCAACCATCAAGGAACGGGGGATCAAGAAGGGTGACCCATTAACAGTGGGAGAAGTCGCGGCTATACTGGCTGTGAAGAAGACCCCTGAACTCATACCCCTATGCCATAACATACCCATCAGCCAAGTAGACGTAACCTACAGCTTCAAAGAGGACCGCATCGAGGCTCGTTGCAGCGTGATCACAAACGCTCAGACTGGGGTCGAGATGGAGGCACTCATGGGAGTAACCACAGCTCTACTCAACATCTGGGACATGACAAAGTACCTTGAAAAAGACGAGAACGGACAGTACCCAGACGCAGAGATCACAGGCATCAAGGTCTTGGAGAAGAGGAAAGGAGCATGAGTCACCCCCGAGACCAACAGATCGAGGCAGATTTCGCCTTACTAGTAACCAGTGACTCACGAACACTGGAGGACGACCATACAGGCAACCTAGCTGTGTCAATGCTTGAGGCAGCAGGACACAATGTTATCAAAAGGGCAATAGTGCCCAATGACGCTGAGAAGATCAAGAAGTGGATATTGGAAGCCATGGAGAGTGAAGCCTCGGTGATAATTACCAGCGGCGGGACAGGCATAGGCACCGTAGACGTAACAGTTGATACAGCTAGAGGCATGTTCGAGAAGGAATTACCGGGATTCGGGGAGCAGTTTAGAAGACTCAGCTACGATGAAGTAGGAGTACCCGGCTTGATGAGCAGATCAACAGCAGGCGTAATCGGCAAGAAACTTGTTTTCTGTCTCCCGGGTTCAAGTGGAGCCATGAGGACGGCGTTAAATGGGATTATCTTACCGGGAATAGGGCATATGCTTTGGGAGTTAAGTAGAAGATGACTATGAAGCCATTCAAGGAATTGATGCCAAGACAGGAAGCAATCGATATTATTCTTAGGGAAACCAAGCCAGTAACAGCTACAGAAAAGATACCAATACAGGAATCAATTGGACGAGTCCTAGCCACAGACATAGTAGCAGGATTCAACGTACCACCTTTTCCAAGAGCAAGCATGGACGGCTACGCGGTAAAAGCAGCGGACACAGAGAAAGTGCCTACTAAACTCAAGCTAATTGGCGCACAGCACACGGGAGGCATCTTCGAGGGCACTGTAAACCATGGAGAGTGCCTTGAGATAGCTACTGGAAGCCCCATGCCTGATGGCGCAGACGCCGTCGTGATGGTGGAATACACTGAGCTAGAGGGAGACTATGTAGTCATTAATCGGGAGGTTACCCCGGGTAAGAACATGGCTCCAGCAGGAGAGGACATGATCAAAGGCACCAAGGTTCTCGAATCAGGAGTATACATTACTCCAGGCGTATTGGGTGCATTCGCAGCCCTAGGATACACTGATGTCGAGGTCTATGTGAAGCCAAAGGTCGCTATCTATAGCAGTGGACCAGAGGTAGCTCCACAAGGCACACCGTTGAAACCAGGACAAATCTATGACATCAACAGCTACACGCTTGCATCTGTCATCGAGATGAACGGCGGAGTACCCTGTAAACGTGGCATCATGGAGGACAAACTAGACTCCATCAAAAAAAGCCTAAGTGATGCATCAAGCTACGATCTGGGAGTATTCAGTGGCGGTAGCAGCGTAGGCGTCAAGGACCTCTTCGGAGAAGCAATCGAGGAACAAGGCGAAATATACTTCCACGGCGTCAAGACCAAACCCGGAAAGCCTACACTATTCGGTAAGGTGGATGATACTCTTGTCTTTGGCATGCCGGGATACCCCACTAGCTGCCTGAACAACAGCTACGTGTACTTGCTTCCTGCTCTAAGGAAAATGGCGAGGCTGCCACCGAAGCACTGGGTCAAGTTATTGGTACCAATAGGAGAGGGATTCGAGTCCAAGGGAGACCGTGAACAGTTCATCACCGTTGAGATCAAGAATGGGAAAGCCTATAGGGTCTTCAAGCAGAGCGGTGACATCACCAGCATGACTCATGCTGATGGTTTCATTATTCTGCCAATTGGTTATACGAAGCTTGAAGCTGGGGACATGGTAGAGGTAACTCTCCTCCATGTCTAGGATTTATTAGCTCACGGGATATGGCGCCGAGTATCATCAATGGGATCGGGATTATCATCAAACCTGCGATATTCAGCACATGCCCTAAGACTACTGCATCATTCACACCCATTACAGTGAATAAGAGCAGTAAAACCGAGAGTATCCAGTATACTCCGATACTCCAACCCCACGCTCCAGCCAGTCTACGTTGCCACTGAATGGAAATACGTTTTCTCCACCAGTCTAGTGGGCTGTTTATTCCCTTCGCCAATACACAGGTGACAAGTCCGAGGTCGGGTACCCAGCCACCGCCTACAAGCGCCTGTATTACGACTAAGACGAGCATGACTGATGGTCCTGCTTTGGTGTGTAGATACTTGACAGCCCAAAACGTGGATACGATGCTGGTGATTACTGCTAATACGCCTGTCCAGTAGAAGCTGGGCACGATTGTGAGGACACTGTAGGCTGTGTCCTGATAATTTATGTAGCTTGGACCGATAAAACTCACCCAGAGGGTCTCAGGGACGATGTGTCCTTGTCGGATCAATCCTGTTCCTGACATTATGCCTGAGATTCCGGCTAAAAATGCAAAGGATAGTGCCGTGGCTCTGATGGCGTTTCCATTGAAGGTCTTCATTTTATCATCTCTTTAGGAACCTGAATTGAGTTCAATAGCCAAGCCGAGACAAGGTAGAGTAATGTTAGGGCGATCCAGCCGGCTGTCAGGTACATTAACTTGAATTTTATGTGGGCGAAGAGGGAGTGGGGAAAAGCCAGCCAAGAGGCGAACCCTATGGGGTTGCTGACCATGGATAACAGGAATATGTTCTCAAGTCCGTCACTAAACGCTGCGGATAACCCGAGAATGGATATCCCGTAGCCAATTACTCGATTGAAGCTGTTTTTCTCATGTTTTCGCGCTATCAGTAAGGCTCCACTGAAGAACATGCCTCCATACGAAGCTATGAATAGATAATCAACAAGATTCCCCAAGATAAAGAGAGATAAGCCTTGTTCTGTCATGGAAGCGAAGCAGTCCCTGATGTACTCTGCGTCGAAGCCAAGCTGTGTCGTTTCTAGCTCACCGGGGAACCCTGATAATTCAAGTATGTATATCACAGCTGGCGCTAAGACAACCAGTAAGATTATGCTGGAGACTAGAATGGCTTTGAGTTTTCGGGGAGATGGTCTTGTGTCGAGGCGTTCTATTGCTTCTTTAATCATGGGCTTCACATGGATTTGCTTCCGATTCCGGGATAATACTGGTCCGTTGGATTGATGCGTTGTACAAAGGATTCATAAGAAGAACAGTTGAACTATGGCTTAATGGTAAATCTGGATGACATGCTGTTCGAGGTCTCAAGCGAGACAAGACACAATATTCTAGTAATGCTGCTAGATAGAACTGGGACAGTTACAGGAATCTCGAATAAGCTTGATATCAGCATGACAGAGGCTAGCAGACACATCAACCGCCTCGCACAGGTAGGGCTCATCCAGAAACAACCCGATGGCGACTATAAGATAACCATTCTGGGTAAAACCGTGTTATCACAGCTTGGTCCCCTTGAGTTCATCACAAGGCATAGCAAGTATTTCGACAGTCATGACGCTACGGGGATTCCAACCATGTTTCTCAACAGGATACATGAGCTTGATGAGGCTACTCCAACGTATACTAGTCGAGCTAACATCATGAAAACCGTTGAAAAGTTTGGGAACTCAATCAAGGAAGCGAAAGAACATTACGAGTGTATCTTTGATCAGAGCGCCATGGAGCTCATAATATACTCTGACCCGGACCCAGAGAGCGAAAATAACACTAGAACCAAGATGGGGACTGGGCTTAGATGCCGCGTATTGCTACCTGATACCGTTGATTATGACCGGATTCACCCCGACTCCATGAAGGAGTTCATAGACCTCCATAGATACGAGAACTTTGAGTTCAGGCTACTGGAAGAGGCACCTGTTTTTCTACAGATGAACGAGAAGGAGGTGGCGTTACTCGCGTTCCCAGACATGAATAACGCTATTGATTATCTTGGATTCGAGGCAACCGACATAAAGTCACTAACATGGTGTATGAACCTCTTCGACTATTACTGGGAACAAAGTAAACCCTTCCTATCAAAACAGTAAACCCAGTGCTCGTAGAACTTAATACCCGGCAACCCGTCCCATAGCACATGACAGAGTACAGGCTTGACGAGGACTTTGCCCTCGAAATGGACGCCAAAGACCCTCTTGCAGGTTTTAAAGAAAGATTCTACCCACTGGGAGAAGCCATCTACATGGATGGCAACAGCCTCGGTTTAATGAGCAAGGACGCCGAGAAGACACTGCTCAGGCTTATTGAGGAGTGGAGAACCCTAGGCATCAAAGGATGGGGCGGTGGGAAGATACCTTGGATAAGCTACGCAGAGGAGCTGGGAAACCTGCAGGCACCCCTGATTGGAGCCGAGAAAGATGAGTGTGTTGTGACCGGTGGTACAACCATCAATCTACACACCTTGGTCTCAACCTTCTACCAGCCAGAGGGAAAACGGAGGAAGATTCTAGCTGATGAACTGAACTTCCCCAGTGACCTCTATGCTTTGAGTGCCCAGATTAGGGGTAAAGGTGGTGACCCAGATGAGGACCTTGTCTTGGTACGTAGCCGAGACGGCATGATCATCGAGGAAGAAGACATCATCGCAGCCATGACAGACGAGATACAGCTAGCCTTGCTACCCAGCGTCTACTACAAGAGCGGACAGCTACTGGACATGAAGCGGATCACAGAGGAAGCCCATAAGCGAGGTATCATAGTTGGATTCGACTGCAGCCACAGTACAGGTGTAGTTCCTCACAAGTTTAGTGAGTGGGGTAGCGACTTTGCCTTCTGGTGTAACTACAAGTACATGAACGGTGGACCCGGAAGCACTGGCAGCATCTACGTCAACAAGAAACACTGGGGCAAGATGCCCGGGATGGCAGGATGGTTCGGTAACGCACGAAGCACCATGTTTGAGATGAGGACAGACTTTGACCCAGCGCGTACAGCAACCGCTTGGCAGATAGGCACCACTACTATGCTGAGCACTGCACCCATTGAGGGTAGCCTACGTATGATGCGTGAGGCTAGTATCGAGCGTATCAGGGAGAAGAGCCTCAAGATCACAGGCTACCTGATGTATCTGATCGATGAGATGCTCAGCAAGGAGCCATACAATTACGGTATTGCGACCCCGCGTGCACCTGAGAGGCGTGGAGGACACGTAGGAGTTTACCACAAGGAGGGATGGAGAATCAATCAGGCATTGATCGCCCGTGGTATTATCCCTGATTTCCGTCCACCGAACATCATCAGACTGGCTCCAGTGCCATTGTACATCAGTTATCATGATGTCTGGAAGGTTGCACAGCACCTGAAGGGAGTCATAGAGAACAAGGAGTACGAGAAGTTCACGGATGACAGAAGCACTGTCACCTAATTCTCTTTTTTCTTATTTCGTCGTTTACACTTTTGTATATGATTTGATCAAAATTAGGCTGTTTTAGGGCTTCTTTTTACCTATACGGAGATTTTGGGGTTTAATGCGTTACCCCCCCCTACCCCTATGTTTCTAGTACTTTTTCTAGTAGTTTTTCTGCTCTATCGGTGTTGAAGACCGCGCATTCACAGCACTTCCCCATTATCTTGGCTGCTTCCTTGGGGGTTAGTTTTCTCATCCTTACTTGTTCCATCATCTTGCGGATATAGTTGAACGAGACCATACCATGCCCACATAGGGTGTTTATCTCAAGCACATCACGCTCAGGCAATCGATCCTTTGCGCCCCAGAAGCCGAGACTCTGCTCGACACTATGACGAACTATACCATTCTTACCGCAACACTCGTGAACGCCTTCCAGTAACCCACTGACGTTGATGCTGATGCCAAGGTCAGCCTCAATGAGTTCACCTATCACTTTTTGGAGGATTTCTACGTCTGTGAATACTGCTCCACTTGTTGAGCCATCCTTAAGATGAGTGATAAGGTCGTTGAACTCGACATCATCTTGGAGTACTGTACCGTACTTGCTGCTACCGATGTTGATGGGTCCATACTTGTTGCATATCTTGAGGAACTCATGTATCCGTGGGGCGGTTCCGGGTTTGATCTCCTTGGCGATACTCGTGAATATCACATAGTCGCCTTTCAGGTCCTCTAGTTTTCCCTGTCTGTGAAGTGTGTTAGTCATGCTGATTCCTCCTTGAACAAGGGTCTGCCTAGACCAAGGTTCGTCTTACCGTTAACTGACAAGGTGTATCCGGCATCCTTGACCCATTGTTGATGGGGGACTGAGCCGTCTGGGAGGCATTTTGATGCTACACCAACCGAGAACACGGTATCAAGCTCGTCTTGAACCTCCTCAAGGACCTGAAGATACTCAGGTATTCGCTCTAGCTTGGTTTTTACCTCGATAATTGCTGAGAGCACCTTCTCATCAAGCACCTCATCCCTTATTTTACCAGTCTTGGTGTCAGTCATCAGCTGAGTAACCGGGTTAAAGGATTCAAAATGAGGCTCAAGGGGACTCAGAGCCATAGCAACCTTCTCAACGTCTCTGAAGTAGGCACCTGTACCCGGGCGTCCAAGCTCAATCACGATCCCAGCGTCTCCAGTTCGGAGTCTGCCAGTAATATCATTGGTTTTGATCTCTTCTGTGCCTCTTCCCCCTACGCCTGTGCCTGCGTGTACTACTGTGGGGTCGCTGAAGGCTGCTCGTAGGCTTCGTGGATATTCAAGCTCTGGGGGCGTCAAGGCGCCTGTGGGGCATACATCTGGTGCAGCTAAGTATTGTAAATGGAATACACCTAGGATACCACGGATGACTCGTACAAGGAATGGAGGATACCCCTCGTTTCTAAGCAACCGGTAACAGGTTGAGCATTCAACGCATTTGTCTTGGTTTACAATTGATTTGCCGTCAGTGTCCAGTGATATGGCTTCCATTGGACAGACAGGGTGACAGTTGCCACAGCCTACGCATTTTGTTTTATCGATCTCCACAGAAACTCACGGAATATGATGGTCTGATGATGGATATGATACTTACCAACATGATTTCTGCGAAACAAGGTTAAGCACCAAGAACAATCAATACTTGGATGAGACTCAGGTACGTGGTTCTGCTTCTATTACTCATTGGCACTGTACCTGTATCTGCTTACACCTATGAGATGACATGGAGCTACGAGAACCAAGGCACTACACCCTACAATATGAGCCAAAAAGACCATGGTGTTCCAGTCTTCCCAGATACAATGTACCAGACTGTAACTATGGAGACGAGTTTTGATGGCGAGTTGGCGGAGTTGGAGCCCGGTTTCTTGAAAATGGTACCATTCTCAACGGTATTGGTACCAATAGACGAGACCTACACAATAACAGCGACCTACCAGATAGAATCAGAGTCGAAACCTGTTCCATCACTGGGCAAACAACTGGCCGAGACACCAGAGCAGATACCACTCAATCTTCATGATTACACTCAACCCAACGCCCTGTATCCCAGCGATAACACGGAGATCATTGAAATCGCAACACGCATAACAGTGGGAGAGGAGACGGTTTATGGACAAGTCCTGAAGTTGATCGACTGGTTTGAGGAAAACGCGACCTATGTGGTTACTGAGGAGCCGAAACGCCCAGAATACACTGTGCGAGACCCGAGGGGAGACTGTGATGATCTTTCGCTGTTATTCATTACCATGTGTAGAAGCCGGGGGATTCCAGCCTATCTTCAAGCAGGAGTGGTGCTCAGCGAGTCCATTGACATAGATGAGACCGACTGGGATGGGCATTATCATTATGTGTTTGATGGTGTTGGGTGGCATGCTTGGGCGATGGTGTATATTCCCCCTTGGGGTTGGCTGCCAGTTGACTTGACTATGCTTGGAGGTATGAGTTCATCGGAAGCCATCACCGAGGCATTCTATTGGGACCAATACACGATTGTCGCTTGGAACATCACGAGCCACGACTACATAATGGACGAGACCAACCAAAGAGAAGCCCTAACAGAGTCAAACATAGTATTCACTCAGGTTGACAAGCAGATAATT
>JAOZIG010000514.1 GCA_026014515.1 Candidatus Bathyarchaeota archaeon
TGGAAGAAGCAGACCGTATGAGCGACAGAATATTAGTCGCCATCATCATCACGTTAGGATTTAGTATGCTTGTTTCTCTCTTCCACCTTGGCAATCCGATGATTGCGTTCAGGACTGTCGCCAGAATAGCTACCTCCTGGCTTAGCCGAGAAATCCTTGCGGGTGTTGTCTTCACAACGATCGCCTTTGCTTTTGTAATCATGCAATGGTTCAAGATCAGATCATCAGGATTGAGAAATCTTATAGCAATTATCGCCGCCCTGGTGGGTGTGGTATTTGTCTATTTCCAGTCCATGATCTATATGCTAGATACACAACCTGCCTGGAATACGCTAGCAACACCTATAGCTTTTTTCACTTCAAGCTTGATATTAGGTGTTATGGCAATCGGTGCAGCACTTGTGGCAAACTATTCCTATATAAAAGTTAAGAATCCAGATTGTGCAGAAGCGCAGTGTGAACTGCTAAACTCTACCATCCGCTGGATCGCAATCACATCGATCGTATTGCTAGGTGTTGAGTTTGTAGTAATGCCGGTCTACTTGGCATCTCTTGCAAAGGGTTCAAGCGCATCCCTAATGAGCCTGGAACTGATGGCAGGCCAGTTTAGCCTGGCTTTTATACTACGGCTAGTGCTAGGCTTCATTGGAGCCGGAATATTAGCTGTTTTCATGTACCAAAATGCTACGAGCGCAAGCAAACAGCAGGCATTGGAATATCTGGCATATACTTCGTTTGCACTGGTGTTGATCGCTGAGGTGTTAGCCCGCTTCATATTCTATGCAACACATCAAGGTATCGGCATCTAGAATCCAATAAAACAAGCAAGTAATGTAATCCGCCTGGGAGAGAAGGGGGCTCCTCCCAGATTTTTTTCAATAAACAGGATAGATCGCAATTGGCGACCCTACCGGTAAGAAATGGTTGTCAGATAGAAGTTGACTACCCTCTACTATCTAGAGAAGAATTATGCGACCCGGTTTTCCATGTGCCTGTAAAAACCGAAAAGAAATCCAGAATAGTTTTATTATCATACTCTTTGTTTTACTTTCCAGCGGTTGCCTGCCTCATACCTTAGAACCTGAGATGGCAACGCCAACTCTAACCAAAACTGCTACCAATAAAGCAACCATACCACCTACAATTACCCCCACACCAACGTTGAGTATAATGCAGCGTTTTCCGGTGGAATGGAGGGCTTGGGAATCCGGGAGTCACGTGTTAGTTGAGACGATGGACTGTAACACATGTCACATTGTGAAGGACAATAACCAACTGGTTAGAGAACCGGTTTGGTTTAATCAGCAGGTAGGTAATGTTTTACCCGAAGACACAAATGAGTTTTGTGGAGAATGCCACGCGGAGATACACAAACAGTATTTGGAAGATCAGCTTCACACTGGCTATTCATGTACTACCTGCCATGATGCCCACAGCCAGGTGGCTTCATGTACCATGCCTGGATGTCATAGCGGTTATGACAGTGTCAATCCGTTAACGAAGACTTTTCCACACTCTAATGATACCAGTTGTGGCCAGTATGGATGTCATGAAAACGTAATTGGAACTACTACACCAGAACCATCACAGATTTCATGGAATCATCACGACGTGCGCCACAACGCGGT
>JAOZIG010000358.1 GCA_026014515.1 Candidatus Bathyarchaeota archaeon
CAAAGAACTAACAGAAGGACTACCAGTTACCTACAAAGACCTCCTGAGCCTGATGATGATAGTCAGCGACAACACCGCAACAGACCTCATCACAGAGATTGTAGGATTTGAGAACATCAACGCCACCATGAAAGCGCTTGGACTCAAGGAAACACAGGTAACAAAGTACTGTAGACAGATACTCTTCGACCTCGTGGAAATCAATGACCTACCACTTGAAGAGATGACCCTGGATGTATTCCAGAAGGCAGCCGAGAACGGTGACTATAAGGGCTCATGGAGTCTAGAAACAGGCGATAACGATGTTACTACACCGAATGAGATGAATAAGCTCCTTGAACTCATAGTGGGTGGGAAAGCTGCGAGTCGTGAAAGCTGCAACAAGATACTGGACATCATGTCAAAGTGCCAGACCGGCGGCTACAGGATACCCAAGTATCTGCCCCTGAAAGAAGTATCGCTCCAGAGAAAGACAGGGAGTCTACCGGGGATCAGAAACGATGTCGGCGTAGTAACAATCAAGGAAACTAATGAAAGATACACCATTACTTGCTTCACCATGGGTGCAGAAGACGTCTATGAGGCTGAAGAGGTATTGGCTAAGGTTAGTAAAGCCGTCTATGACTACTTTTCCTGATCTTCTTCTATAATCTCAATATATTGTCTTCTGGGAGGCTCCTTGACCCCCACCCAGAATATGCTTACAGCAACCAACCCAACAAGCGCGCTTGCCCTGAAAGGCCAGACTGGTCCAAGGTTATTCCATAGCCAGCTTCCAGCTAATGAGGCTGGTGCAGCAATAGTGCCTGTAATGGTTCCAATGGTTCCCATTACGGTGGCGCGTTTCTCTTTGGGAACAAGATCGGCTACCAAGGCTTGCCACGCTGGTCCTCCAGCGCTTCCCATTCTGCCTCCGCCTCCAAGTGCCTCTGATAATGCGTTTGTGCCATAGGATACTAGGTAGTGGTAGAAGCCTTTGCTCAGGGTTACGCCAAACATAGAGATGGGTGTGAGAACCCGTGAGAGACTGATGACTGGTTTTCTACCGATTCTATCGCTTAGCATACCTCCAGGCATGGCGAGTACTGTTGTTATTATTCCTCCAACTGTCGTGACGATGCCGAGTTGTGCATAGGATAAACCGATGACGTCTCGTGCGTACAAGGCTACGAGGTCATATACCATGCGTGCTGCGAAGGCGCTCAGGACCGCTACCAAGACCATTATCCAAACAGTCCTACCCAGTGTCATGGTATCCTTGACTTGTTCTTTTATAGGTGGACGGATGCGTGATTTTTTCTTCATTTCCTCTTCGTCAAATAGGGTCTCGGTTATGATGCGGTGTCGTGCATAGGTGACAATGGCGTTCACGATGATGCTAAGGTACATGAATAGTCTGAAGCCTTGAGCTGGACCCATTCTCTCGAATAGGAACCCACCTACGACGGGGCTGAATATCTGTGGTGTCGATGTTATCATCCTGTAGGCTCCGTATCCTGCACCTCTTTCATCATCGGGGAGACTATCAGCGATAATCGCGTTGAAAGCTGGCATATAGATGCTTGTAACCCCATTCAAGACGAGAGCGGGGATTACGGTTACCCAGTCTGTTGCCCAGAGGAACAAGATTGGGGTGAATATTCTGAGTGCTGTACCGTAGACTATAATTTTTCTTCGTCCGAATCGGTCTGCTAATACTCCTCCGGGTAACTGGAAAAGGAGTCGTTCTGATTGGGATAGCATTGATAGAAACGAGATGGCCCACACGCTTGCACCTAGGACCTCGTTTAGGTATAATGCCCAGAAGGGTCTCCACCCCATATCGCAGAGGGTTATCATGCTGGTGGTGATGGCTATGGTCAGTATGTTGCGGCTGCTGAATACGTCTTTTATCACATCCATTGGAGATTTGTTTGACAAGATTTCACCAGAATACACTACACTGGGATGTTACGGTATAAAACATTGTAGTGTGTTTAGAAGCATTCCTAATCTCATTATTAGAAGAAGGTCTCCATCAGGAACCCCAAAAGGAATATCATTCCTCCAAGAACAGTCATCCTTATTCCCTTGAGTAGTCTTTTCTCGCCACCAAAAAACCACCCTGTTGAAAATATTAATCCAAGATCAATAAGAACTGCAAAACGAAGGCTAGTATTCACACTGATAAAACCCAAATAAACGAAAAGAAATGGAGCCAAGGTTACTATGCACGCGATTATGGGCGTGAAAAAGACTAGAGCAGATGAGAGTATAGTTACTATTTTTGATTCTCGTGTTTGTACGGTCCCGTCTAACTTTGTTATCATTGCTTCCTCGATCTTGCTGATGCGTTTCTCTTCCTGTATGGTCTCGGCCTCATAGACGCTGAAACCACTGCTAACACCGAGAGATATGCTGGCTGTGATCATGGTGCCAATGATAGCCCTTGTGTCTAAAACTGAACTAAAGGAGCTGCCTACTACTATTCCCAGTATCGTGAATACAGCGTCAAACAATGTGTTGATGAGATAAGGTAAACCCCTATGAATAACATCATCCAGCCTTTCATCTAACAAGTGAATCAGTAAATCATATAGATAATGGGATAAAAGGAGAAAGGATCAACCTAACAGACTGTTGAACAATAGCTTAAAGGTTCCATGAGTCTGGCAACGATGCTGTATCCTTGGACCCATCAAGACCGCGTTACCCTCGCCAACATGGGAGTTGATTGCAGCAATCTTGTCAACAAGCTTATCCTCGCCAACCAGCCAACCGGACTCAAGTAGATCAGATTCCGGGTAATAGGCTACTACCTCGTAGAGGTGGTTGTCTGGTCCTGGGTTGATCTTGAAGGCTGGACTACTCCAGAACAAGGCTAGTGCCTCGTCTGGCATACCGTAGGCGGCTGGGTGGGTGTTCTCGATGTTTACCCTGAGGGTGCTTCCGGGGCAATGGAACTCCTTGGCATTTAGTCCCTTCACTACGTTTGTGATGGGCAGCTTCAAGGCATCAATGGCGTATTGACAGCTTCCACCTATACAGAGGAGTGTGCCTCCTTTTTTGGTCCACTCTGCTAGCTTCTTCTTACCTTCTTCCCCTAACCCTGACTCGTACTCTGGGGGGTAAACGGGAAGAGGCCAGTCTGGGCGTGTCTCTTTCCACCATTTCTGTAACTCTTCTCCGCCTGTGATCATCTCTGGGCTGTCATGGGCGAATATGATTACATCGTACTCGTCTAGGTCGCCTTCGAGAATATCCTCATCAAAGAGCAGATCATAATCAAAGGCGTACTGTTCAAGACAGAGTCTTGTCCAGCCTGTGTCCATGTTTCCACCCCAGAACCTGTCATACATACCAACCTTGAGAGCCTTCACTGGCTTCATCTCTGCATCGATCTCAGCCAAGGCATGGAAATCAACGCCAACCTCTTCAGCCACTGGAGTCATCTTCTCCGCGTATCCGGGTTCAACGATGAAGCAGCCTGCGGGCAGTTCAAGGTCACCTGCCATGATGGGCTCGGTGATGCGTTTGATGGGTACGTTTTCTTTGAGGAGCATGTTTACTGCCTTGTAGGCGTGGTTCTCACGGGTATCAAGCAGGTATCCTATCTTGCTGGCCTCATCCACGTAGCCAACTGGTTTCTTGTACCCTGTGACTGGTTCTACCTGTAGGTTACTCATGTAATCCGCAGGGTGGACACTGACACCCATGAACTCCGCCATGGTATCAGTCGCAGTATCATAGGGTCTATGAGGCGTACCATCACCTCTCCTTGTGAAGCTGTCGTCTGGGAACCTTGTCTGTGTTAGGAGGGTCATCAGTAGCCCCATCTTGGGCTGAGCTAATGGTATGAGATAGCTGCCTGTGCCATGTATGTATCCATCAGCGGTGAAGGGCTCCATCGCCTTGTATAGCTTGACACCCATCTCGGTGAGCTTCTGAATCATCAACTCCATGGTACGTGGATCATGCTGATCCTCAGGAACAATAAGCACCTGTGGTGATCCATCCAAGCCACGTTCGGTTTGACGGACAGCCTTCTGGTACTGGTTCCAGAGCACTGTCTCACGGTTACGAGCCATCTGGTCCAGTAGCGCCCATGCGCTGATCTTTTGTTGCTCTACGATGTCTCTGAGGGTCCACCAGCCTCCGGGCCATGGGTTCGGGAAGTTTGTTGTGGGTTTGTAGTGGGGGAGCATCCTTGTGCCTACGAGACTGCTTTCCTTGGTCTCGGCTTTCAGCTGCTCAGGGTGAATATAGAGAGGTGTAGCAAGTTTAGCGCTTGCAGACTCTGTGAGCATGCTAGGGATGTTATGGTAGATTCCTATCCAGTGGTAACCCAGGTGAGCCCAGCCGCTGAAGATAGAGGCATTTACTATGCCCTGTTTTCCTTCCTCTTCAAGCTTGTACGCCATGTGGCTACCATACCATTGGAGTTCCCTCCAGACAAGTGGGTCGCCATGGGGGTGTATTGGGTCGCTGTATGGTGAGACGTAGAGTCTTGCGCCGTATGATCCCATGTGGTGGTGGTCTTGGTATGCTTGGGGGGGCCACGCTCTGAACATGAGCTCAGCCATGTAGTTGCTTTCTATGGTGTTGAGCATGAATGCGTCCCTGTTGTTATCGTGACCACAGTACTTGTGGTAGAGGAAAGGTGTGCTACATCCCTCGTAGTCTGTGTCAAGCCACTCGTTGTACCAGTCTGTGACCATGATCTGGCCATCAGGGTTGAATGATGGCACCATGATGCTGATAACCTCGTCCCTGATACGTTTTGCTTCCTCGTCCTCACGGGTAAGTAAATCATATGCAAGCTCGGGGCTCATCTGTGTGCCGCCGATCTCTGTCGCGTGGAGACTCATGGACTGGATTACTACGGCTTTTCCCTCAGCCACAAGCTTCTCAGCCTCCTCGGGTTCAACGTCCTCGGGGTCAGCTATCTTCTTATTGACTTCTTGGAGTCTGTCTAGGTTGGCTAGGTTTTCCTCGCTGCTGATCATGACCGCTAGGAATGGGTTGCCTTCTGTGGTTGGACCCATCTCCATTACCTTGATGCGGGGTGACTCTGTTTCAAGCAGCATGAAGTATTCTACAATCTTGTCCCATCGGGCTATCTTTCGGTCTGCGCCTAGTTGGTGACCGAAGAACGTCTCGGGTGGTGTGTTCTTTGTCATGGGTATTTGTTGGTGTTCGTGGATTTAGGGTTACGCATCAGGAAGATGATACCAATAAACCACTAACTGGAGAGGAGAGCAGCCTCTACTGCATCCCCAAACTCAACAGTATTACATGAGCCACCGAGATCAGGAGTCCTGACTTTACGTTCCCTCAACACAGTATTAACAGCGCCATCTATGCTCGTCCAAGCCTCTTTGAGACGTTTATCACCGTGTTTGTCGCCTAACCAGTTCAACATCATACCCACGCTGAGAATCATAGAGGTCGGGTTCGAGACTCCACGTCCAGCGATATCAGGAGCACTGCCATGTGTAGGCTCAGCAAAACAATAATCATCACCGGCATTGATGCTACCAGCCAAGCCCATGCTTCCCTGTAGTGCTCCGCTCATGTCGCTCATGATGTCTCCGTACTGGTTTGGCATCACCACCACATCATAGTGGTCTGGTCGCATGATTGCCCAGTAGCTCCAAGCATCAATCCAGCTATACTCGGTCTCCACTTCAGGGTACTCGGGTTCAATCTCCTCAGCGATAGCCTTGAATAATGCATCACCCTTGCAGATACCCCACTTAGCGGCTACAGTGAGTCTTGGTTTTCCATCTCTTGGTGCACCACGTCTCGCCTTATAGTCTCCTGATAGTGCTAGCTCGTATCCTCTGCGTATGATTCTTTCACAGCCTTTTCGTGTCTGGATATAATTGTCTACAGCTAGCTCGGTGGTGCCTGCCCTACTGAACATGCCGCCCACACGGACATACATGTGCTCAGTGTTCTCACGAAGCACAAGGAAGTCAATATCACCGGACTCACGATCTTTTAGCACGCCGTCAACGCCCTCCCTGAGTCTACAAGGGCGGATATTTGCGTACAGGTCTTGATCGAGGCGTTGATTAATGGGAAGATATGGTCCGGGGAGCTTGCCGAGGTACTCTGGTAGCCCTACTGGCCCCTTGAACCAGCAGTCTGCTTCGTAGAGGAGGTCTCGGGTGATCGCTGGGTCCCAGCCCTGCTTCATATCGTGGTCCGCGTAGAATTTGGCGCCGAACTCGTAGGGTCCGATTAGCTCTAGGCTGAGGCTATGTTTCTGTTCCACAGCTTGTAGAATCTTGATTGCTTCAGGTACTATCTCGTAGGCTATCCCGTCACCTATTAATGCTAAAATCTTGTAACTGTTCATGGGATTGAGTTCGATTTGGGGTTGAAAAAATAATCGAATCAGCTACGAACCCGGGCAATTTGCGCCCCGTTGACTCGCTGCATCTCCTCCGGACTCATCAATGTGAGTGCCATCTCTGAGCCGCCTCCACTGTAGACCTTGTTTTTCTCCAGTACCTTGGGGTCGAGGAGGAATGTTGCCTCATATCCGAAAGCTGGTGTGCCTCCAACAGGGTACCCTGATTTCTCCAGTACTTCATCTGGTTCCGCTACTCTTGGACGCTCTATTCCAAGAGCTTTGGAGACCCTGCTCGTGCTAGCGCGGTGTTCTCCTTTCACGATTGCTACGATAAGCTGGTCTTCTGGTCCAATCATGGCTATGCTTTTAACAAAATCCTCTGGTTCAGCTCCCACGGCTGCAGCTGCTTCAGCGACGCTGTGTGTTGACTGGTTGAATGTAAGTAACTCTGCGTCTATCTCATGTTCTTTGATATAGGTTCTGAGTTTTTCCTCGTATTGGCTCATAATAGGGAGATTTGGGGGTGTGGAGTTTTAGCGGTTTCCCTGTTCTATCTTAAATAATTCGTACTACTAGTACATTGATCCCATTGAGGGTGATGAATTGACAGTCAACGAGATATTCACCCAAGCCAAGAAAAGCAGGTTTCTAGACGTACCATATATCGCCAAAATATGGAAACTAGTAGATGACCCCAGCTTATTCGAGAAAAGTCCAGACGCATTAGAAAAACTTAGACTGGACCTCAGCCGAGACGCGTTACGGTTCTTTAAAGAACACAACCCATACTACGCTCAACTATACGAGAACCTAGACATAACACCGGCAACAGCAGACCTAGCCGACCTAGCCAAACTCACGGTACCAGCGGACATGCTACGTGGAGACGGCTTGAAGCCATTACTCATCAACGACCTTGAGGAGGGGGGAAAATGGTTCACAAGCAGCGGAACCACAGGCAAGACCCCTGTCAGGATATACAGGAGCCCCCTTGACTTGGCTATCATGATCAAAGCAAACACAGCGTTGTTCGAGTACGTCTACGGTGACGTATTGGAGGAGGGAAAAGGAATAGCCCTGTTCATGGCTGCTGAGGAACTCAAGGATATGCTCAACTTTGTCGCATTCGTTGACATGACCCTCGAAGCAAAGGATATCGAATTACTCTACGGTATGGATCTCGTTGACGGCGATGAGAGCATCTGGAAACGCCTAGTACCCAACAAGGACAGACTTCTCAAGTTCCTCAAAAGCAAGAAAGAGCCTAAACTCTTCTTCTCTGCACCCGCTGGGGTGCATCTGATGAGCAAGAGATTCGAGGACATGAACCCCATACAGAATATCTTGTATAAGCTGGCTACTGGCGCACCCCCAGTTAAGCTGGGAAAAGGCGGAGTAGTTGTTACTGGCGGCGGAACCAAGGGATTCAGTGATCTCCCGCCACACTCAGACATAGTCACGGGTGCCCGTAAACAGTTTAAAGCACAGAGTAAAGCAGGGGAGTCCGTTGCCACGCCTTTCATGGATGTTATGGGAATGACTGAGACCCTTACGGCGCTCATCGACAAGTTTGGTGTGATGGAGAAGGTGCCTCACCCACTGCAGAACGTGTTCTTGATGGACCCTGAGACCTATCAGTTGACTGATGAGCCCCGAGGTATTCTAGGAGTCTTCACACCGTATACAACAAGCTGGCTTGAGGCATTCTACCCAGGCGACATCATGAGCATCAAGGAATCACCTCGCTTCTATGGTAAGGAGTTCGTCTATGAACGTCGTCTGACAGTTGAGGAGGGGTGGGAGCTTCAACGTGCCTGTGGTGGTACCATGGAGGAGCTTATGGGTGGGGGCTTTAACGCCTGATGAGTGTCATCAAGCCTCTCACCACACAGAATATTGATGTCAAGGTTATTGAGGCTCAGGGGATAACATTCCACGAGCCCACGGCGGAGTCCATGAAGCAGGCGTTATCCAACGCCTCTGCGTATCAGAAGGCTTTGATGAGGCTTGGAGCAGAAACAAGAGTAAAGAAACTCGCAGCACTGGGAGAGTTATGGACCCAGAGAAACACATCAGGCGCGTGGGACACGGTGAAGGATTTACTCGCGTCATCAACAGGTTACTCACGCAGCCTCATAGATGAGGAGTTCAAACTCGTAGCCGAGGTCTTCAGCAGAGAGAACCTGTGGGCTATTCTTGAACAAGGCTTGATGGGAGGCTTAGGGTCACTTGACGGCTTCAAGGATATCAGCGATAATGAGTCTGTCCGCAATATGCCCATCGGACCAATGTTGATTATCAGCAGCGGAAACAGCGTTATTCCGCCATTGATCCCCACGGTTATCGGTTTACTTACAGGCAACTTTGTGGTACTGAAGCCCAGCTTATCAAATGTGGCTGGACTCAACATGATATTCGGACTCCTAGACGAGATAGAGGGCTCGGAGCCGCTCAGAGACTGCCTGTTTATCGCTTATCTTGGGCACGAGTCAGAGGCACTGGATTACCTGTTACGAGAGGCACCGTTGGGTGTCGTTAATTTCTGGGGTGCACAGCCAGCCATGGGTATAGTCGGTGCAAAGGTCGGTGAGAACAGGCATCATCCAAGGTATCTTGTGAACGGTCCATTGACGGGATACGTTGTCGTAAAAGAGGAACATATGGATGAGGCGGTGCAGGGTGTGGCATTAAACATTGTACTCTACGACCAGCAACTCTGTAGCAGCCCAACACAGTCAGCTTTCATAGGATCAAAAGAGGCTCTAGACGGCTTCGTGAAGAAGCTTGGTGAGAGTCTCAACTTTGTTGGTGGTGCTCAGCCGATTAATGTCTCTGAGGGAGGGAATTATATGCTTCAGGGGGTGCGCCGAGCCCTAATGATGAAGGGCAGCAAGGTGGTTTCAAGCAAGGATCAGTCTAATCCTTGGACGGTGGTTGTCTCAGAGGGCACGAGTAAGTTGGGGGAGGCGGTCTCAGTATTTCCCCAGTTTAACCTCTATAACAGGAAGCGATTCATGGAGATCATCAGGGTAGATGATTTCAGTGAAGCAGTTGACCTCATAAGTGTGCTTCCTGATAACCCGGGCTGGGCTGGAGTGGAGAAAGTCCAGACCATTGGAGCCGTTGAACTCAACGAAGACGAGTATAACCTGTTAGCGGAGACTGGTGCCTACCGGATTGTCTCTTTGGATGATATGTATATGAGGAGCCCGTCTGAGCCCTATGATGGTGTCAGTCTGCCCGATGCATTCACCTACAAGGTCTATCGGAGAAGATAGGTGAATACGTTGAGAGTGCTTGTCACTGGGGCTTCTGGTTTCATAGGCAGCCACCTCATACCAGCACTCATAGACAGAGGATACACACCAGTAGCCATGGTCAGACACAGCAGCGACACATCAAAGCTTGACACGTTGGGTGTAGAGACACGTATAGGCGACCTCAGTGACCCTGATTCACTACGTAGCGTGGTTACGGGTATTGATGCAGTCGTGCACCTCGCAGCCTACTACAGGTTCTACGGTGAAAAAGAACAGTACACGAAGATCAACGTTGAAGGCACCTTAGCTTTAGCTGAGGCAGCCAAGGAGGCTGGTGCCAACCACTTCATCTACTGTAGCAGCACAGAGGCAATTGGACCCATCAATGGTGGAGGCGATGAGACAAGCACACCCAACCCACAGTACGAGTATGGTGTCTCCAAGATCACAGCAGAACGTGGGCTCTACGAGCTTCAGGGAACTGAGCCTTGGGTGACTGTTATCCGCCCCAGCGGGGTGTATGGTCCGGGTAACGTTGATGATGTCTCATATTGGTTTGTCATGAGCCAAGTCAGTGGCGGAATACTCAGTAAGTTCATCGTCGGCTCAGGTATGACCAGGATTCAGTTTGTGCATGTCTCTGACGTAGTACAGGGATTCATCCGGGCACTGGAGAACCCAGATGCCTCCAAAGGTGAGACATTCATCATCTCCGAGAACAGAGCCTACACATACAAGGAAGTCTACGGCATCATAGCCGAGTTACTCGGTAAACAGCCTCCAAGGCTTCATATTCCGCCTTGGTTGGCAAAGCTCAGCATAGCACCTGTTGAGTTCATTAACAGGTTGACTGGGCGTGATGATTTCATGTGGCACACGGCTACAGTGGACTCAGTGATGTCAGACCGTTATTATAGTGTGGATAAAGCCGCTGCGCTGCTTGGTTACAATCCGAGATATGATTTGAAGACGGGTTTAGCCGAGACCATTGAATGGTACCGTGAAACCGGGTACCTCTAACGTTTTACTCTGAGGGTCTCGAAGCTACCGTATCCACCTGTTATGCCGTCCAGTGTGAACTCTCCGAAGCATTGAGCCAACACAGACATTTTCCCTGACTCATCAAAGAAGGGAAGAGGCACTGTTGGTCCGGCTTTTCCCTCAAGCAGATGCGTCTTGCCGTCTGAGGTTACTAGCTCCAGTTTGCTGCTGATGGGTATGATACCATCATAGAACTGCTGATCCAGCACACGCATCTCGACTATTGGCTGATTGATGCCGTCCTTGTAGATGAACCCTCCCCAGCTTACCCTACCATCCTCCATAACAATGGCGGCTGGGTTCGCTGCTAGTTCCTCGTTGAACCAGACCACGTAGTAGAGCCAGTCACCAACACCTGTCCAGTCCCGGACACCATATGTATGATCCCTTTGCCCAATCTGGCGGCTGATCTTGTAACTGGTCTCGCCTAGCGTCAGTGTTCCTTCGATGAGTCCTATCTGTTCCCAGTGCTCATCACCAGCCTTCTTACCTATCTCAAGGCTTTCAGGGGTCATGTTTTCGCTGTACTCGTACTCTGGGTGTATTGGTTTGAAGTGTATATCCATCTGTGTGGGTAGCACTGTTTTGATGAGCGACTTGTCTCGTGATGCATGTGGGAAGTCTCCCGGTTTCTCAACCTGAACCATGGGCCCAGTGTAGGCGTAGTGCCATGAACCATCCTCGTTGGGGGTAAACTCCATTCCTTTTGATACCCATTCGTGGCTTCCCCACTCCCCGTGGATTCTTTCGGCGTCCCTGTACCCTGCTACTGATCCGTCTGGTAGGAATACTAGGAAGAATAGGCTTGCCTCGTCCTTGTTGGGTTTCATCCCAAGGCGGGTCATGGCGTTTATCTTGTTCTCTCTGTCGCTGAAACAGAAGTAAAATGACTCGTTCCACTCTGGGTGGTTATTCGGTGTATGAACCAGTTTCTCCAATTTAATCATCCATGCTCACGGAGCCAGTCGCCCCGTTAATCGTCACTATCTGTCCTGTCTGGAATATTCTACACGCGTTACTTATGTTTGTAACCGCCGGAACACCATACTCACGACTCACAACAGCCCCATGACTCAATACGCCACCAGTCTCGGTGATCAAGCCACCGATCTTACTGAAAACAGGGGTCCAACCCGGATCAGTACGAGGCACCACCAGTATCTCACCAGCCCTAACACGCCAAATCTCAGTAATAGAGTTCAACACCCTTACTGTACCAGTGAGAACACCTTGACTTGCGGGTAAACCCTTGTAGGTCTTGGCACTTGGTGGATAAGGATCGTTGTATTCTCTGTCCCCTTCGAGGAACTTGGGTGGGGTTATGTTCTCGTATCGTTGGTATTCGGCTCGTCTCTGTGTTATAAGCGGGGTTACTGGATTTGTCTCGGTACCCTGTATGATGTCTTTGATCTCATTTTTCCTAAGGAAGAATATATCACTCGCATCAGACAAGGCGCCCTTCTCGGTGAGCAGTTCACCGATCTTCATGTAGAGCACACGGTTCATGGTGATCCATTTATCGAGATTATACCGCTGCTCTTCCCTGAAAACGATGTAGCGCCTCGCTGTGCCTATGACTGTAGCTAGAAGCTTGTTTTTGACTGATCCGAAACTCTGGGAGGATATGGTTTGTTTTAGCTCTGATTCTACGCGTGCCTTTTCCTCGGTGTTCTTTTTCTCTATGGCTGCTAGGTCGTTTCCCTCATCAACCACCAACGATTTGAGTATATCAA
>JAOZIG010000251.1 GCA_026014515.1 Candidatus Bathyarchaeota archaeon
ATGCCTTACACTTCTTGATAACCAAATCATTTAGGTTAAACAACTCAGCCTCATGACCAGCTGATTCCAGTCCCTTGATGACTCGTTTAGCTGTCTCGGCTGTCAAACCATCATGGTTTGGACTCGTCTGAATAGCAACTACTTTCATAATACTCAAGGAGAACTGTGGAGGGGCGATGTATAACCTGAATGGTTACTCCCGCTGGATGATCCTTAGAATAGTCTCATCCATATCAGACATGCCTTTATCACTGACCTCACCAAGTACCTTTGAAACTTGAACCAGGTCAGGCTTCAGTATGCCCTGTGTTTGGGTCACTCCACCACCCATCAAGGCTATCTGTGAAAATAGATACGCCTCACCAGCAGCAGTAGACACCTTGAAGGCACAGCTACCCTTACCACCATCACAAGTCATACCCATCAAGCTAGCCATCAAACCAGCCACAGCCACCTCAGCCTGCTTAGGAGTCCCACCAGATAGTCTAGTGATAGCCGCTGCGGCTCCTGCTCCAGCAGCTACAGCACATCCGCAAATGGGTGTAAGTAAACCAGTGTAGACCTTGATATAACGTGTTACAAGGTGACTGAGAGCCAATGCTTCAGCCAGCTCACGATCTGATTTTCCATGTACCTTAGCGTAGAGAGTAGGAGGCAGAATTGCTGTGATTCCATGGTTCCCGCTTCCAGCGCTGCTCATTACAGGCCAGGGTCCTCCACCCATGCGTGCATCAGCAGCTGCTCCCGCGTATGCCTTGATCTTGTAGAGGAGATCATCATCGTTTATCTTGTTGATATAGTAGCCTACGCCTAGTCCCCATGGCTCCTCCAAGCCGTGTCCAGCGATATCCATGTTCATGGTTCTACCTTCTAAGAGGTAATCAGCCACTTCATCAGAGATACTTGATGCTAGCTCCCAGAGGCTAGCCATATCCTGATCCTTTAATCCCGCTGTGTGGTCTGACTTTTTCTTGGCGCCAACAACCTCTTCACCGCTATAAACTACCTCTCCGTTATGAGAGACTTCCACAACGTTATCGTGGCGACCAGATAGTACCGCTATGGTCTTCTCGTCACCTGCGTCTAGGGTGACACGGGCATAGACATTGGGTACATCAACTGCTACTTCTTGAGTAACGTTTCCAGCGTCAACAAACGCTTGAGCCTTGACTACATCATCCATGGTGATGTTTTCCAGTGCCTTAAGACCCTTCGTGGGGTCACCCGCTAATACACCAAGTATCGAGGCGAGGGGGTTTCCTGTTCCCCCGTTGGTGCCGGGTACCCCTACGTTTGCCCCGTTCTTGTATATGTTTCCTGATAATTCTAAGTGAATTCTTTCTGGTTCTTTATTCATATATTTTGCAGCAGAAGCTGCTGCGAGTGCAACTGCCCCTGGCTCGGTACAGCCGAGGGCTGGTTTTACCTCGTTTAAGAAAAATTCTTTGAGGTTCATATCCTCCAAATTAGGGGTGATGAATATATACGGTTACCGCCTAGCCGAAGAACTTGTCCAGAGTAGTTCTTGACCCCTTCTGCTCCATGCCTTTCTGCATCTTTTCTACTGCACTCATCACGCGGCTCTGGCTAAAGTTATGTTCGGCGCAGAGGAACCCAACC
>JAOZIG010000158.1 GCA_026014515.1 Candidatus Bathyarchaeota archaeon
CAACGATATCCCTTGATAGAAACAGATAATGGATAAAATATTATGTATGGCGAGCCCGGGGGGATTCGAACCCTCGATCTCCGGATTAGAAGTCCGGTGCCTTATCCTAACTTGGCCACGGGCTCTCCTCACAGCATAACAGACACCTATAATTTAAGAGTTTCAGAATCTGTAATGCTAATTGATTATTGTAAAAAGGAATAGTTATGAGGAGTATTTACTCGTCAGTCTTCTTGAAGATGGTATAACCACAGTTACCACAAGCATACCTGTCGCCGTGGTCAGCCATGAAGTAGCCTCTACCACATCGGTTACAGAATGGGCGCTTGCGCTCTAGTTTTCCATCTTTAATCTCATAGTGCTTGCTTACTGTATCTGACATTACTCGTCTGCCTCCTCTTCTGCCTCAGGCTCCGCCTCTGGTTCTGGTTCAGGCTCCGGTTCGGGCTCTGGCTGCGCCTTCTGGTTTCTCTCGATAATATACTTGGGCTCAATCTTCAATGCCTGCGCTGGGTCAGCGTAAACATGAGCGCTACCTACTGTAACGTGGGTGCCGCTCTTGGTCTCGATCTCCCTTACATATACCTGATTCAAGTCTGCCTTCATGGCTACAGCGATACCGATGCGCACATTACTCCGGCTAGGAGTCTTAGCCTGCTCGACCTTGAACTCTATCTCCTGTCTATCAAACAGGGGATTCTTCTTTACTGATGTTAATTTCAGTTCCATTTTTTTTCACTCATGGTAATAATCTGGCCCACCTTCTCCGCTCCTCTGTCGGGGCTCACGCCCGGGCTTCACTGGCCACCACACAGGTGGTTTTTGGAGCTGGTTGGCTTCCGCCATGAGAGGAAGGACCTATGATCCTAATTACCGACTACACTCAAACCCGAGCCTATTTTTAAGGATTATCGCTAAAAACCTAGGCTTCCCGCATCTCTGAGAGGAATTTCTTGGCCCAAGCTCGTTTTTCATCATCTAGTGTGATGACAACCATGCCTTCGCGGGGCTGTCCATAGATGATTATTGAGCCATTCTTTAGGTAAACCATCAAAGGAAGCACCAAAAGGTCCTCCTCACCATCAATAATAATGGCTAATTGAGCACATTCCTCAGCGGCTACACTAATAATTCTCTGAGACTGAGCGGTAACTGTACCCGGGGGATTATCTACGTTCACGAATCTTCGATCAAACTCAATGGGATCAACAGATTTCCTCATTATCTTGTGGTCAACAACCACCAGATCGGGATGAATACCAGCGTCAAGTATATTATAGGATACAAAATCGCCCACAGTTGCGAGGCATGCTGGTTTCTTCTCTGTAAGATAGCTTTTGAGGCGTTTGATGTTTTCCTCTACCTCGCCTATCCAGAGGTCTCCGAGGGGGTCTTTTAACTCGATGCGTTTTTCTTGTTGAAGAATAAGGTTTTTGAAATGTTTTTTTTGCGTAGGCTTCCCCTACCTGATCTTTAAGGCATATTGACCTTCTTCAGTGGTATCCAGTTTCTCAGCAAGTATACTGTTCTCGGGGTCAAGTACAACTAGTAATCCACTGTAATCCTCACTGAACTCGGTGCCTTTACACACTGGACAAACGGTCTCATCAGAGATATTCTTACAGCTTCTACAGGCTCTCACTCTGCTTCAGCCTCCGCCTCAGAACCAGATAACTCATCGCTTATCCAGTCAAGCTTACCTAGCATTGGTTGACGCGCTGTAACACCGATCTTGCCGCTGCTTCTTCCACGGGGGAAGCTTACAGCCACGATTCTTACCCTGAACACATCGCCTCGGCTGATGGTTCTTCCGCTCTCCTTGCCTAGGAGTATGCCTTGGCGTTCATCATAGCTGATGAAGTCGTCCATTAGCTGGCTCACGTGAAGTAACGCATCAACTGGTCCGATACGTAGGAATGTACCGAAATCGGCTACCTCTACCACCTCGCCCTCAATTACCTCTTGGAGCTGTGGATAGAACGCGAGAATATCAAATGTTACCGGATGGTGTGTACCACCGTCTCCCGCGATAATCCTACCATAAGGATTGACGCTGAGATTGATTACACTGATAATATAGCCAAGTTCCTCGTCAACGAGACCCTCATATTTGTTTCTTAGTTCTGTGTATGCAGCATCCTCTAGTGGTTCATCGAACATTGAGGGGTCGATTCTGATGGTGTCCTTTAATGTTATGAGGTTGAACATGGCATCGCCTGTGCTATACCTTAAGGATTGATAAAAACATTATTAAAAATACTCTAAATTTCGATGAGAACCTCAAAGCTATATTTACTAATTATATTACTGAGGTACTCTTTCCATTCATCACCCACGGTAACAAGCACATAAATACCAGCTATATCCGCCCTCTGGTTTCGTACAAGATCAACAAGCGCCTGAACAGTCTCACCAGAACGAACGACATCATCGATAATCAGAACGCTGTCCTTCTTTCTGATGCTTGTCTTGGGGACATACAGGCTTTTCCTGATGGCGCTTCCCCGTGGAATATATGTTTCTTCAATAAACTCGTTAATACCAACCTCCTTGTTGTCCTTCGCAATCAACAAGTCAATATCAAGGAGGTTTGCAACCAAGGTAGAGCACGGAATTCCGTCAACCGCCGCCGTCAAAACTTTAGTAACCCTACGCCCAGCGAATTTCTCCATGGCGTAGTTGCTCATTATCTTGAGCCAAGTAATCTCGGATGTAAGAGGCGTATTATCGAAGTATCCTTCCTCATCAAACATGATGCGTTTTTTCAGAGCCTCTTTAATGTCTGTAATCTCAGAAAGTTTCTCGTAGAGCCCTTGAGCACGTGAATAACTGGGGAGAACATGACCGCGCATATAACGGCTAAGTATTGGTGGGCTAAGTCCGAGGACATCTGAGAGTTCTTGATAGGTGTGAGTCTCACTTGCCACTTTAAGCAAGTCAGTGATCATCATACGGTACTTTAATTCTCTTACTCTGGTCTCGGCCATTTTCTCCCTTCCCTGTGTTTGAACGTTTGGCGGGCCTGAAGGGATTCGAACCCTTGGCCAACGGCTTTCTTCGACCCTTGGGTCTTAAAAGGCCGATGCTCTACCTTGCTGAGCTACAGGCCCAATCTTTCAAGACGTTAACCCATTTACATCAACAAGGTATATAACTGTTTTTCGTTTTGCATCAATCATTGAATATATAAACAAACAAAGCAAAAAACTGGCAGCGATAATTCTTATATTATCCACTATAGACAGAGATGGTTGCACGCGGCTGTGGTCTAGTGGTTATGATCTCAGCTTCCCAAGCTGATGATCCGGGTTCGATTCCCGGTAGCCGCACCATTTTTCACATCCAGTTGAACCCGAAAACAATATACTAGGATCAAAACATATGCCTGAGGGGTCAATTTGAGCGAAGACTACAAGGTACTTGAGGGTTTGCAACCCGAACATTTCCAGCATCCAATGGATTTAGCGGCTATTAGAAGTCTTAAACGAGTGAAAGGCATGGACCTTTTCACAAAGAAATTCATGGAGCTTGGATTCGAGAAAATTATGCTCATACAAAATATAGGCAGTTGCTTGAGGGTCAGTGAGACCCAGATACCAAGCATATACAAGATATACAAGGAAGCCTGTGACGCATTAGAAATATCTCCATACCCAGATCTCTTCATCGAGAACAGCCCATTCCCAAACGCCTACACCTACGGATACACACGACCATTCGTTGTAGTCACAACTGGACTCATCAAGGATTTCTCACCAGAAGAAGTAAAATTCATACTAGGTCACGAACTTGGACACGTAAAATGCGGTCATACATTGTATAACACAATGGCAGAAAACCTAACACTCATCATTGGATTCATCAGCGATATGACCCTCGGCATAGGACAACTGGTAACCACAGGCATCCAGCTTGCACTTCTAGAATGGAGCAGAAAAGCAGAGTACAGTGCAGACAGAGCAGGATTACTAGCAGTACAGAATATAGATGCAGCCTCATCAGCATTATCCAAGTTACTAGCCCCATCCAAGGAAATCTGGCAAGAAATCAACATGGAAGACATTCACCAACAAGCAGAAGAGTTTGAAGAACTCGGGGAAGACGACCTAAATAAAATCTACAAGTTCCTATCCACCCTTCAGCTAACACACCCATGGACCATCGTCAGAACCAAGGAGATCAATGAATGGGTTAATGATGGCACATATGAGACAGTATTATCGATGGATCCAGAGAAACTTGAGGAGATCGCAAAGAAGACAGAGCAGTTAGCTGCAAACAAGACCCTCTGCCCTGATTGTGGCGGCGAGCTTACATGGATCGAACAATACCAACGATGGTACTGCTATGCATGCGAGAAGTATCCATAATTTTTCAATCCTTTTATAAACTCCAAGTTCCCAGTGAGCAAGGAGAAATATGCCATACTGTAGCAATTGTGGTACACAGATAACAGATGGGAGCAAGTTCTGTAGCAACTGCGGAGCACCTCAACAACAGCAGGCGCCCCCACAGCAGCAATACGCGCAGCCACCGCCACCACCGACTCAAACATATAATCAGCACCTAAATTCTTACCAGCCTCAATACGGCGAACAGGTAATTGGAACCATAGAGGGATGTGCACAAGGGTTCCCAGTCACCATCTATTCACTCCTATTAACAAACAGTAGAATAGTTGCAGCAAAGGTAGGAAGATTCAACGCAAACATGGCTGTAGGTGGAGTAGCAGGCGGGGGACTTGTAGGAGGATTACTTGGTGCAGGATTTGATGCCACTGTCAATCGGGGGAGAAAAAAGAAGACAGAGGAGATGGCTCAGATGACCCCTGAGATGATCCTAGCCCAAGACAAGAAGAACTTCCAGATAGATTACGCAGGCATACAGAGTGTCGAGTTAAGTTTGCCGGGTCTCATGCAGACAGCCACCATCAAGATATTTACTCCGGGAAAGGAGCACAAGTTTACTATTCAGACTAATAAGGATAATTTTAGTCCGAGTGTTGCCTTGTTCCAACAGGTTCTGCCTGGTAGGGTTTCTGTTAAATAAAAACCCCTTTTTCATAATTAAAAACTCATTACGCTAGCGATATGTTTTAATTATAGCGGTCCAATACAATAACCATGCAATACTGTAGAAAATGCGGTAAAGAACTAGAAGACGACGCAAAATACTGTCCACAGTGTGGAACAGCCATTAGAGGCACATACTGGGAAGACATCAACGTCGCAGCAGACGACCTACTAAGCAAAATCAAGGAGCTAATCAAAGAGGGAAACGTCACAAGAATACTGATATTAAACGAGAAACAAGAACAAATACTGGAAATCCCAGTAACCCTCGCAGCAGTCGGCACACTTGTAGCCCCCCAACTAGCAGCCATCAGCGTAATCGCGGCACTAGTAACAAGAGCCACAATCAGGATCGAGCGCAAGGGACCACCTACCGACATCGAGTAAACTCCTTCTTTATTTATACCCCCACCATTTATTTTCAGAATGCCAATCCAGATAATACCAATAACAGGACTGCCAATAATCAAGGAAGGCGACGACCTAGCCGAACTCACAGTAAAATCACTGAAAGAACAGGGACTTTTGCCTATTGAGAAGGATGTCTATGTCTTTTCTCATGTTATTGCTTCTAGGGTTGAAGGAAAACAGGTTGATCTAGAGAAGGTAGAGCCAAGTCAGAAAGCGGAAAAATACGCTGAGATCACCGGAAAAGATCCAAGGTTACTTCAAGTTATTCTGGATGAGTCTCGGGTAGTGAGACGCATTGGACCTGGCGTAATCATAACGGAGACCAAGCATGGTTTTGTCTGCGCTAATGCGGGAGTAGATAAATCAAACGTGCCGGGTGAGACCATCGTTTCGCCCCTTCCTGATGATCCTGATATTACGGCGCGAAACATAAGGACTCGATTTAATGAGCTTGCAGGAGTTAACGTCGGTGTCATTATTTGTGACACTCATGGGAGAGCCCATAGAGATGGTGAGATCAATGTCACTGTTGGTGCAAGTGGTTTTGAGGTCATTAGGGATAGGCGTGGTGAGTTCGATCTCTTTGGATACGAGTTAAAGGTTAAGCGAACCACTGTTTCTGATGAACTATCTTCTGCGGCTGAGCTTGTTATTGGTCAAAGTGATGAAGGGGTCCCGGCTGCGTTGATTCGTGGTTATGATATTGTTTTGTCTGAGTCAGGTTCTGCGCAGGATATTGTACGTGGTAGAGAAAAAGACCTGTTTCTTTGATCCATCATTTTTCTTGTTAAACTGTGTTTAATTGGGTTTTGTTTTTTGGAATGATCCCATCAATAAAATTAACGTCCCAACAATATGAGACGTTATTAACACATATGTATCAAAAATCTGTATTGATACTCCATTCTAAAGCATCTGGTTACAGATTTCATGCAAGAAAGAAAGTAAATACAATAAGCACTATTGTATGTTTGCCCAAGTGGAAGCGGTGGGCCGCCAAAAGAAGCGAAAGGCGGAGGGGCCGCGGAGTCGCAGGGATGGGCTTCAACGGAACATGGCTTTGGCTATGAAAAACGCATCCCCCAGACGAGAACACTTGGGCACTTTGCATTTTAGAAAAACCAAACTCCATAACCCTATTGTATCTATATAGGATATCCCTAAATAACCGATTTCTATAGAATAATCAGGTCAAATAAAGACCCTTAAAAAGAGGTATAGAGAAAAAAATGTGGTTTTGGTTAGGAGCAATCCTAGTAATAGTAGCAACATTCATCCTTCCAGCATTCTACATCGTCCCCCAGTGGGAAAAAGTAGCAGTAATCAGATTCGGTCAAATCGAGAAAATCGTTGGAACCGGTCTACATTTGAGAATCCCTATTATTGACTCGTTGATGCGCGTTGATATCAGGACTCAAACTATCGATCTGATGGGGCAACAAGCCATCACAAAGGACAACATCAGCGCGGTAATCGATGCAGTAGTCTTTATGCAGATAGAGGATCCAGAGAAACTAATACTGAACATACAGGACTATCGTACATCAGTAAATAAGTACGCACAGACAGCCATTAGAAACATCATCGGAACATACGATCTTGATGTTCTACTGGAGAACAGGGAAGAAGTAGCCCTAAAGCTAAAGGAAGAGATCGATCTACTGGTTAAGGACTGGGGTATTGATATCACCCGTGCAGGTCTACAGGATATTAGTCTACCACCGGATATGAAACGTGCCTTCGCGGTACAAGCAGAGGCTGAACGTGAGTCAAGGGCGATACAGATCAAGGCAAACGCCGAGCTTGAGGCAAGTCACAAGCTAAAGCAAGCGGCTTTGAACATGACAGACCCTAACGCGATGCAGCTAAGGATACTTAGTACATTGAATGACATAAGCAAGGACCAGAGTAACACCATAATCTTGGCGTTGCCCTTGGAGACACTGCGGACAGCGAATGTAAATGGTATTGCAGCTATGGCAGCAATCCAGAGTAAAGAATATCCTAAAAAAGTAGAGTAGGAAGCCAAGCTATAACCGCTATGGCACCCATTCCTACACATATTTTCCAGAAACTGATTCTACGAGCTAGCTTAAGCAATGCATCAATCGCTAGATAGCCAACGATTCCAGCGATAACCGCTGATAATGCTGAATACATATCTGGGGTGAATCCATCGACAAGCATCATACCAAATGCTGCAGCGAAACTGGCGGGAATACTCATCAGGAAGCTTATTCTGAATGCTTCTTCTCCGGTGAAATTTCTGAATAGCATTATTGAGGTGGTGAGTCCTGATCTTGATAATCCAGGGATAATAGCTAAGCCCTGTGCAGACCCAAGAACAATTGATAGGGGCCATGAAAATTCAGCGCCTGTTTGTTCTTTTTTCTCTGCTTCCCGTTGAAGCATTCCTGTAGCTATTAATGCTAGTCCCGTTAATGCGAGAAGCGTTTCACCGTAAGATACACTGATGTTTAGCCACATGAATATGGGGAACCCTACGAGTCCAGTTAGTAGGGTCATTATGAATAATTTGGCTCTGAGATCAGCATACTCTGGTGTCTTACCTAACAGTATTCTGATCACCTCGTCCCTGAAATAGAACAAAGCAGCAAACCCGGTCCCAAGATGAAGAAATATAGCGGTTGAGACTGTTTCCTCGGCGGGCAACCCGAATAATGCTACTAATACTAGTACCATGTTTCCCTCGCTTGATACTGGGAGCCACTCAAGTAATCCTTGGAGTAATCCAATGAGTATTGATTGGGTTACCGTTTGCATGCTGGTACTGAGGTTGAGTCAGATATATTTCAACCGCCCAAAGCATTAAAACAATGAACAATGTTGAACTCAATTATGTTTGATGAATACAAGATAGCGCAGGAGATGAACAAACTCATAGAAGAGAGACGTTTCAACGAGATGATTGAGTTAGCTGAACAATTAATTGATGAATATCCTGATAGTTATCTTGGAAGATGGTGGACCGCAAGGACATACACATTGATGGGAGATACAGAAGCAGCCTTGGACTGGTTTATGGAGGCAATGAAGAAAGCTGAGGATGAGCATGAGGAGTCCAAGATAAGCAGTAGCATCGCCAATGTCTATAATATCAGGAAGAATTGGTCTGAATCACTCAATTATACAGATATCGCTTTGGAGTTGAACCCAGAAAACGTTGTCGCTATCATTGCACGAAGCATAGCTCTAATGGCAACAGGTGAGCGAAAAACAGCACACCAGCTATTAGATCAAAATCAGAGACTCTTCAAAGAGGACTACCAGAAGGCATGCGTTGCAGCGGTTAAACGCGATAAACAAAAGATGCTTGAACATTTATCCAAGGCCATCAAAGAGAACCCACATAACCGAGTCACTGTGCTCCATGATCCAGACTTTAGCCTTTACACGCGAGACTCTGAGTTCAGGGCACTCTTGAAAGGTTAGACATCTTTATCAACTTAAAGAAAATGAAGTAAGTGAAACATACTTGAAAATACTAGTTCTCCACGGCTCAAAGCCAAGTAAAAACAGTAGCGAGATGGTAGAAGCGGCTGAAAAACTTGGACACACTGTATTAGCTGGACCTACAAGCGATGTATCTAGCATGATAAGCAGCGATGGTTCACGGTTCTGGCTCGGGCGAGACGAGGTAACAGACTTTGATCTGTGTTTCCTGCGAAGCTTTGGCCCGGGGAGCACTGAGCAGGTTACTCGTCGTATTAGTTTGATGGAGCACATGGAGGTTGCTGGCATCAGGGTAATCAATAGCACATATCCATTCAGGAGAAGCAGGGACAAGTACTCGACCCAGTACACGTTGCAGGCAGCGGGAATACCCATCCCCAAGACATTCACCACAGAGAGCCTTGCACGGGCTTATGAGCATACACAGGAGATGGTGCCCGTTATCTACAAGCCGATTCTTAGCAGCATGGGTAGGGGTAGCATGAAGTTTGATGATACTGATCTTGCGTATAACGCGTATAAGATGCTGGATAGACTCTATCACCCGATTATCATACAAGGATACATCAAAAACCCAGGTAGAGACATCAGGATCTTTGTGGTAGGAGACCAGTGCATCGGTGCAGTCTACAAATATATCCCAGAGGGACATTGGAAGAGCAATGTGGCTCAGGGAGGCAAGATGGTTGAAGAGGAGATGTCACAGGAGATTATTGAGTTAGGGTTCAAGGCGAACAAGGCGATGGGGTTGGATTATAGTGGGGTGGATATTCTTGAGTCGGAGGATGGTCCTGTTGTGCTTGAGGTGAATGCTGCGCCGGGTTGGCAGGGTTTGAAGGATGCTACTGGTAAGGATGTGGCTGAGTTAATTGTGAGTTATGGGGTTGAGCAGGTTGAGTGATGAGTTAAGTAAGATTCCCATCAAGATTACTGTGGTTGATAAGGGGGAGGCTCGTGGATACTTGAACAGGTTAACTGCGCCTCTTACGGTTGAGACTATTCTTCAGATGCTTCCCATTAATAGTAGAACGAGTCCTGCTATGGGGCATGTTTCAGTGTTATTGGGGATTAAGCGTGGTACTGAGAAGCCCTTGGATAAGGTGAAGGCGGGTACTATTGCTTATTGGCCTAGGAGTGATGCCTTGACTATTTATCCTAAGGATACTAAGCCCTATAGTCCGATTAATAAAATCGGTGAAGTCGAGGATAATCTCGAGTTATTCAGTAGGTTGAGAAGTGGTTCTAGGATTATTATTGATCGGGTTTAGTTCCGACCATCTTGTAGACTTTGAGGTTGCCGCTTCGGGTCACCATCTCTATGGCGCCTTTTTCTTCCATCATGGTTAGCATTCTCTTGGCTACGCTGATTTTTAGGTTGAATCGTGTGGCTACGGCTGTGGCTGTGATGGCTTTCATTCCGTTTAGTGCGCCTGTTACTTCTTTGCTGTTGATGTCGGGCATGTCTACGCTGCCGATTATTTTTTCTCTTGGTGCTTGGTCTGACATTTTGTTCTGGGATTGAATGCTGGGTGTTATTGATAAACCCTACGGCTTTGGTGTCTACTGGTGGGTACTTTGGGGAAAATTTTTTTCTGTGTGAGTTGGTGGGAAAACGTGTTATTTAGAGGTATTTTTGTACTTCTTCGTCGCTGAGGGTCTTGAAGACTCTTGTTTCTGTTGGGATTACGGCGACGTTGATTGCGTCTGCTGTTAATGGGTCTTCGCTTGCCTCTTTCAATGCTTCAATCGCTAATCCAACGGCTTCATCTAGTGTGACCTCGTCCCTGTATTGTTCTGAGAGTACTTTTTTTGCTTTCTCGCTGTTGCGTCCGATGGCTGTTGCCTTGTATCCTCGGTAGCTTCCGCTTGGGTCTGTTGCGATTAGGCTTGCCCTGAACTCGTCTACTCCGCCGAAGAGTAGGCTTACTCCGAATGGTCTGACCCCTGCGTTCTGAGTATAGCGCTGGAGAAGGTCTCCGACGCTGCTTGTGAGGTCCTCTACGTCCACGGGCTCGTCATATGTCATCTTGTTGCTTTGGCTGTAGACCCTTGCTTCCCTGATGAGTACACGTGCGTCTGGGCTGAGTCCTGCTATGGCTACGCCTACGTGGTCGTCTATCTTGAAGATTTTTTTGCTGTTGCTGGGTGCTGCTAGTTTGCTGAGCTTTGGTTCTAGTGCTGCTAGGACTATGCCTTCGTTGCTTCTGATGCCTACGATTGGGCTTCCGCGTTTTACTAGCTCTAGGGCGTATTCTACTTGGTATATTCTTCCCTCAGGGGAGAAGATTGTGATGGCTCCGTCGTATTCTCTTCCACGTGACAATGTTATCAGCCCGAAATATCTTGAATAGGGAAGGTAGCCCCATTTTTAAAGGTTGCACAGGGCAACACTAGTATCAAATAATTGTTTCGTTTCTATAACAGTGGAAGATAGTATATCGAATGCTTGTTACATGAGACGATGTGATTGAATTTCATATGTAATAACAATATAGGAATTTAGTTGATTTGAATGGTTTTTGTTGTATTCCATGTTTCTGCTACTGCGTTTGCTGTGTACTCGCCTTCTTTGAACCATTTTGGGTTAAGGTTGAACACGTACCAGTTTGTTCTGTGTCTGATTGAGAACGTTTTTGAGAAAACCACGGTTTGATTTGAGTCGATTATGGTTAGCTGGAAATTGCTTCTGCCCCTTGTCTTGTTCATGTCGCTTAGTATTATGTAGAAGCGTACAGAGTCTGACCAGCTTGTGTTGCTTTCGAAATACACTGTTCCGGGGTTTGGTCGATCGTTGATTATGCGTATGGGGGTTATTTTTGTTTTTATTATGAACATATCATTGTTTTCTTTTCCAGCCATTATGTATTCGTTGGCGCTGGTTTGAATCACAGACCATCTATAGTCGTAAGTCGGTCCAAATTTCATAAACCATATTTCGTTACCGTTTGCATCGATCTTCATTATACTAGCATAGCAACTGATTACATATCGGTTGTCGCTTGTTTTTATAATAACCTCTCCTACGATATCAGGTCTTTTGATAACCCACTCAGCGTCTCCATCTGCGTCTATTTTTGTTACATATAGACCACCGTATGTCCCGGCGTCTGGACCGGAGTTAATTTGGTACTCGCAATATCCAACGCCAATGTATCCGCCATCACTCGTTTGAACTAAAGAATATACGTGTGCATCCAGTATCTTCCAAGTGGGATAAACAGGGAGACTACGGAGTTTTTTCCAATCTAGGGTTCCATCTGTATCGGTTTTCACAAAATACTCCTGAGCAGCTACTGCGTATCCTCCATCATCGGTTTGTATCACTGAGCGCCCATACCCTCCACCATAGGTCTTGGTCCATATCTCGTTTCCATCAGCGTCGGTCTTTAAAAGGTAGACA
>JAOZIG010000445.1 GCA_026014515.1 Candidatus Bathyarchaeota archaeon
GCCTTCAACAAGAACCTCATAATATGACACAGGGTAATCACCACCTAACGCAGTATGCCAAGAAACCTTGTTACCATCCAGCTTTGCGTATCTTGGTGCAGTGAGTCCTTCTTTTTCAAAGGTCATGAAGTAGTTGCTGTTTGGTCTTGCCTTTTTCGCCATTTCCTCGATCTCTTTGCGTTCCTCGGCTGATAACCCATCAGGCATTATCTGGGCAGCCTTAAGGTTTTGAACTAGCTGGCATTTCTCCGAGTCGTCATCAATGTGCCCGATTCCTATGATTATTGTGTGTACTCCGGGGGTTGTGAGTGAGTATTGGATTAGTGGCTTGCTGGGAAGTTCTGGTGAGCCGACTTTTCTGTAGACATCTGCTGGTGTATTGCTGTATCTTGGCTCTTTGTGATACATGGCTGCGTCTGAAAAGGTCTTCATACCTATGATGCCAAGTCCTTTCGCCTGTGCTACCGGGATTACGGTGTTCTGCATGTTCATCTTAACTTTATCGTTGGCGTTTATGGCGACCAGCATCGCATCTAGTATGCCAAACTCGTCACGCTGAATCATATCAATCATCGCGACGGGATTCGTATGCCCTGAAAAGCCAATGTGTTTGATGAGTTTCTCCTTCTTGGGGTTCATCCCAGTGTAGTTTGTCCCGTCACGTAGATCACGTAACGCTACTAGTGTACCAAAGTTGTCTTCTGGGTCGAGTGGAGTCTCCAGTCCCTTGTACAGAACGTCCACTTCTTCAACGCTGTGCAGTGTATGGCAAAGCACCATATCCAGATAAGCGCCTTCAGGATAGTACCCTTCTCCGTCACCGAAGATTTGTGTAAGTGAGCGTTTAACATCATCAACGGCACATTCGACGTTTTCCCCGTTAGACCAACCCTGTACGTTTTCTTTCTTTGGCCAACCGGGTTTTCCCCACCGCATCGCGGTCTTGCTTGTTAACCAGATGGATTCCCTGAGCTTCTTATCATAGTTTTCCTCGCCTGGGATCAGGTTCAGTTTTTTGAATGCCTTGTTGTAGTTTAACTGGCTGTCATCGTATAGGTTTGAGGTGTCAAAGTAGTTGATTCCCAGTTTGAATGCTTTGATGATTATTTGTGCTGGGTCAACATCCTCTGGTGTCCACTGTATTGATGCTTGACCTCCGAGGGCAAGAGTGGTTACCATGAAATCGTTTTTCCCAAATTTCCGTTTAATAGGTAATGGAATATTTTCATTGCTGCTATTTGGAGACATTATATCTATCGGCGTATTGGTGGCTTTTCAAAGTATTAGATTTTGTAGGTTTAATCTTCGAAAAAATAACTTTAAAGGCATCAGTTTGGCTATCTATTTGTCATGAAGGCATATCATTATACAGAAATAGAGAACCTAGACGTACCCGCACCAGCAGAAAAAGTAAAGATCAGGTGGCTAATTAACGAGAAACAGGGAGCACCAAACTTCGCCATGAGGCGCTTTGAGGTAGCACCCGGAGGACAAACACCATACCACACCCACGACTGGGAGCACGAAGTCTATGTGCTAGAAGGTGAAGCAGTAGCCGTTTCAGAAGCCGGAGAAACAAAGATTGGACCCGGAAGCGTAATCCTTGTCGAGCCCAACGAGAAACACAACTTCAAAAACACCGGTAAAGACACATTCGTATTCCTCTGCCTCATCCCATTGCAGAAGTAAATCTCATTATCTATTTACCGGTACGCCTTCTTTCTTGAACCAATATAGTGAATTGATATAATTTTTTCAACCCAATCCACTGAATATACAACTCTGATATTGCCCACTCTTATCCGGTAAACACTATCATAGCCTTGAAGCTTTTTTACATCAAAACCCGTAACTGGTACTGGATCAACTTTCAATACCTTAACTGCATTCTTGATTTGTCCTCTGATGGGCATAGATAGGTTCTCTATAGATAGTAGCTGTTTACGCTTAATACGCAGGCTGAACAATTAATCAACCTAGTTTATCGAACAACTCTTCTTCTGATGCGTATTCGTCATCTGATTGCAGGGCTTCTTTTTCCTCAGGAGTCGCTTCATCAATTTGTACAAGCTTGTCAACAAGGGTTTGATAAAGTAACCTAAGTTCTTTTATTTCATCCATAATGATTTGAAGTGCCTGCTCTTCCATACTAAACAGTTTTGTACCCTTAATATTAAACATAATTATCCAGTTAATTTTTCTTAAGAACTGAAAAACCCAGACAAATCTGTACCCAGAATCCACTTTCTTTATACAGGATTTACCGAACCACACTGATGAAGAATATGGTTCTGGGACAAGAATATAGAATACCGGTATGTGTTTGTAGTCAAACTTTACACACTATTCCATATAGCCACAGTCGGCGGAACCATTGTCAAGCAAAGGGGTTAACACGATGAAAAACCGTCGATCAAAACTCGAAATCTACTTAGACGTACTAAAGGTAATCAAAGAAGGCACAACAAAGCCAACCCGTATAATGTATGGCGCAAACCTATCATGGAAACTGTTACAGGGCATCCTGAACAGTATGGTTGCGCAGGACCTCATTGAGGAGATCGATGTCTCTGATAGCCGCGATAAAAGAACAAACACAGTTTATCAGGTTACAAACAAGGGAGACAGCGTTATCAGGTACTTTGACCGTGCGAAGGGACTCATCGAGGTTGATGAGCCAGACTTTAACCCACTTCAGATTGCCCGGGGAAGATAAACACCCCAATATTTTTTCTATATTTCCAGCGTTTTTCCATACTTCTCAGCATAGAATAATTCACTGAATGGTTTTCTTCCACGTGGTTCAGGCTTCTGATCAGGCACACCAATAGGTAGCAGATTGATAATCCAATAGTTCTCGGGGATATCCAGCGCCTCCTTGATGTCCTGCTGTTTGAATGCACCAATCCAGCATGTACCATATCCGAGTTCCCACGCTGTTAAGACCATGTGTTCAACAGCGGTCATCACATCCCGTTCAACCCACCGCTCATATACCGACGGATCATCTTTAGGCATACTCAAAGCAACAACTACGGCTCCAGCGTCACCAATCCACAACTGATTACTGGCTTTCTCAGCTAGCTCCCGTTTCTTCTCATCATCTCTTACAACGATGAATCTCCAAGGCTGTTTGTTGCCTGCGCTGGGTGCTAGCCTTGCTGATTCTAGGATTGTTTTCAGGTGTTCCTCTGGGATGGGTTCTGGTTTGTATTTACGTACGCTTCTTCGTGTCTTTATTGCGTCAATAACATTCATACTGGAAACACAGGGACCGGGTTACTTAAACTCAAACCCATGGTTGAATCTTTAAGCACCATCAACAATAACATATCCATGACATACAGGATAGCCGTGGCAGACTTTAGCCACGAGACCCTCACATTCTGCCCAGAACCCACAGACCTCAAAGCATGGGAATCGGGCACCATAAAATACGGACCAGAAACCCTAAACACAGAAGGCGAAGGCCAAACCTACATCAGCGGCTTCAAGGATGCATTCACCGACCAAGAAGATTTCGAGCTGGTGGGCATACTGGACGCTGGGTGGCCAAAGACCATTGGTTATGGTAGCTGGGTGAGCCTAGAGGCGTTTGATGTTATCACAGGCAGGATCACCTCAAGACTAAGTGAACTTAGACAAGTAGACGGAGTATATCTCTCACTGCATGGAGCGATGGCGGTAACCAATGTTCCACGACCTGAAGCAGAGATTGTTAGAAGGGTCAGGAAGGTGGTAGGTGATGTGCCCATCATGGTTACGTTTGACCTTCACGCCAACGAGGATATTGAGATGGCCAACGCCGCTGACGCTGTCTTTGTTTTAAAGACCTATCCCCACTTGGATAGCCATATTATCGGACGCAAAGCTGGTGAGTGCATGATCAAAACCCTCAAGGGAGAGTTCAAACCCACCATGGCGTACAGAAAACCCAAGGTGGTCTCAGCCAGCGTATTCCAAGCATCAGAGTTCCCACCCATGAAACACGTCTATGATAGGTGCAGGGAATGGGAACAGAAAGGTGTCTTCTGTGCATCAGTGGCACCGGGATTTGCTTACGCTGATGTCCCAGACCTTGGTGCAAGCGTATTTGTAGTCACTAACGATGATCATGAGCTTGCTGAGAAATGTGCCCAAGACATTCACGACTTGGTATGGAGTCTTCGTGAAGAGTTAACACGGAAGCTACCGGGGGCCAAAGATGGTGTAGCTGAGGTAATGTCTATGATCAAAAAGGGTACCAAGCCCGTAGTTATCGCGTATCATGATGAGCGTGTTGGAGATGGAACCCATGTTCTCAGAGAGTTGCTTGATCAGGGTGCAGAGAACTGGTGTGATGCAGGCTTAGCAGACCCAAGCGCCCTCTATGATATGAACGAGAAACACAAGGTAGGCGACACCGTTGAGTACACCATGGGTGGGTGGCTCCATGAGATCAGCGGAAAACCAGTAACGGTAAAGGGCAAGATAGAGTATCTTGGGCCTCTCGAATGGACCGAGACAGGTCCTATGGGGTTCGGTGCTGAACGAAAAATCGATCTCATAGCAATGCTTGACCTCGGGAAAAACAGGCATCTTGTGGTCACCGAGATGCTTTATGCTCCTATGAGCTCTGATCCATTGAAGGTTATGGGTCTAGATATGGGCTCATTGGATATTGTGGTTTTGAAGAGCCGTGTACATCACAAGGCATGGTGGGATACATGGAGTACTGTGGACTTCCCAGTTGATCCACCGGGTCTTGGACCAGCCAACCTTGGTTTGCTCGAATACACCCACTTGGCTTGGGATCTTTATCCTATAGGTGAAAAGTACCGTAAGTAACGGTTTTCCTTTTTTTCTTTATTTTATTATACAATTTGTTATTGTTTTTTGAATAATTTTTTATGTTCTGGGACTAACAGTTAATTGTGTCTGATCAAAACAGCTTTGTTTGGTATATCAATATCTCGCCGCTAAACCGGTACTTGTTCATAGATATACTCAAAGCAATCGCAATAGCAGCCGTGATCATTGTTGGCGTACAGTTATTACCGATAGGACAAGCCGCAGCGACTATCACAACGATAATCGTCTTTGGTATGACCCTTTGGGGTGTCGCCCTAGTAGTAAAATTGTTCACCTCATTCACAGGGCACAGCATACGGTATATCATGAACGATGAAGGCGTCACAGCCATGGCTGATGAAGGAGAACTAGGACTCAGTTATGTAGCTAAACAGGTTTCTACAATGAAGTGGGACCCCATGCACGCAGGGTCCATGCGGGCAGCAAACATCAAACCCAATAAACAAAGAATAGCTTGGAACAAGGTATCAGGTTATCAAACAGACCCCGATCAAAAAGTAGTGATTCTCAACAAAGGAACCTTTGGCAATATGCGGTTATTCTGCTCTGAGAATAACTTTGAGACCGTGGTCAAAAGGGTCGAATCCCATTGTCATAGCCCCAAGCCGGAGATAATCTAATCTTCCCCGCGTCTAGGTGTGCTTCTGTTAGTTCTTGTATTTCGCCACCGTTTTTTATCCTCGAAATTAAACCAAGAAACATTGGATTAAACTCTAAGGATTATCTTTTAAACCGATATTCCTTCAATAACCTATGCTGCAAGAGGGAAGATCATTCCAAAAAAGCAAAGACCTCCTCAGAGGAGCCATAGACATACATGTCCACGCTGGACCCCACCTAACCACAAGTCCAAGAAGCGTAACACCTGTTGAAGCCGCCGTTCAGGCGCGTAGAGCCGGGATGAAAGCCATCGTCTATATGGATGTGTTCCAGATGAGCAATGGAACCGCCCAGATTGTAAATGAGGTTGTGCCAGATTTCAAGACCTTTGGAGGTATTAATCTAAATACTGTCTTCGGCGGCATAAATCCACGAGCCGTAAGAACCAGCCTCACCTACGCTGGTGGAGCGAAATATGTTGCATTTGGTACACATAGCACACACTGGATGGCTAGCCGTGAGGGGCATGTGATTAACGGAGAGTTCAAGGCTTTCCACACCTATGACGAGAAATTCAAACAAGAAGAACTTGGAAGATCAATCAGGATACCTGTAGATGAGGCACCCACACCGGAAATAGTTGAAATATTAGAGATGATTGCGGCTCACCCTGATGTGTATTTGATCACTGGTCACGTATCAGCGCCTGAAGCTGTTAGACTTGTTGAGCTTGGTCACGAGTACGGTATCAAGAAGATGGTGGTAAGCAGTACAATATTCAAGATAGCGACAATGGATCAACTCGCTCACATGGCTGAGCTTGGCGCATATATAGAGTACACTTTAGCAGCCTATGGAGCTAGCAGTGGTACACGAAAAACCGATTACTACGCTGAGATCAAATACGCCAGTGATCCCATACCAAGCAACTACCCAAAAACAAGTGTAAAAACAGTCGCCAGCCACATCAACGAGCTAGGCTCAGAACACTGCATAATAGGCACAGACTTTGGTGTCTATACCCTTCCACCACCCGTTGAAGGACTGCGTGAGTTTATTGCATTACTACTTGACCTTGGGTTATCTGATGACCAGATAAAAACAGTGGTGCAGGAAAACCCCGCAAAGCTTCTAGGATTATAGATGAGGTAGACCCAGAATAGTCTCTGGGTTTGTCTTACTCATTGCTCTGATATCCTCTTGGGGTACCCCCATATCGAGGAGACAGGCTATGAACTCCCTAAAACCCTCTACAGGTGTTGGGAGTGTGTAGACCCCGAAATCAGTGCAGATCACACAATGTTCTGCACCAAGCTCCATGATTTGTTCAGCCACATGCTTTACGCCGCCATCCTCTGTGCCACTCATGCCTTCATCTATTGAAGCGTATTCCCGTTCAACATAGTAGTGGGTCTTCGGGATAGTTGTTGTATGAGTGTAAGCCGCAAGGGTATACTCTATGAATGCTCCCTTGTCCGCCATGTATTGAAGCTGGTCCATTGAGGCGATCTTGGTTACCGCGCTGCTGACAACAGTCTTCTCGATACCGTAATCCTCGGCGTAGTCAACGAGCCTGATGGCTTCATCTACATCCACGTGTCCTGTAATCATATACACGTGAGGATTGTCTGCGATTAGTTTCAGTATCTCGTCTAGCTCAGGTGATGGAGCCTCATCTGGGATGCGGATGCATCTATCAAGCTCCTCTGATTTGAACTTGGGATACAGCTCACTGAGGGGTACAAACTTTCCATCAACGACGCGTCCCTCTCTAGCAGCTTGATAATAGGTACTGTGGGCTCCAAAACTGATGTACTTGGCTCCGTCACCATACTTCAAAGCTGTTTTCACTGCACGTGGGTTCATTCCACCATACACGGTGTTTAGGATCAAGCCACCGTAGACCTTGAAATCAGGCACAGATCGGTTAACAAGCCAAGCTGTACCGTTGCTCATCTCAAAGACATCCATATAGACGATGGACTGCATACCTGCGTCCCTAGCCTCTATAGCTGCTTGGAATGGGTCTACCCTTCGTGGGCTACTGAATATATGGGGTCCAGCATGAACGTGGATGTCAATGCTGTTCTTGAGTAACGCTTGAGATAACTCAAAGCTGCGTCCCTCTGGTAGAAACATGATTATCCAGATGAAATGATGTTCATCGGATAAAAAATGCTCCATTCTAGGCTCTTTTAATGGAAAACTATTCTTTTATCGATGGCTAAAACAATAACGCAGACTAAATGTACCTATTTTCACTATTAAAAACACGATTTTACTTAAATATTATAAATGAGCCCTTTTGCCATGAATTACCGGAAGACACTACTTTTCATCCTAGTCTTATCTACAGTCAATTTTTTCCCCGCTTTTGCGTCGGTCCAACCAGAACCAGAATACACTGTGCAAGTATCAGTGTCCCGTGACACCATAATCCTCGGAGGATCAATCACCGATGATGGTGGGATGATCCTAGCAGGAAAACGGATACTCAGTGGGAATAGTTACGCCCTGCTTATGAAAGTAAGCGAGACAGGCGTCATGGCATGGGAGAAAACCTACGGCGACGGTGATGACTATCTTACAGATGTAAAACAGACTGATAACGGAAACTATGTTGCGGTAGGTACAGCGACGAATGATGGAGAAGAAGCTGTCTGGGTTATAAGAACAAGTGCCAGCGGAACCCTCAACTGGGAGTATACTCACGCATTCGCAAACTCCTATGGTGAGAGTCTAATCGAGGATAAAGATGGACGAATAGCATGGGCTGGACAGAGACTCATGGAAGGTGATATGATCCTCTTCTATGGATTATTAGATGCGGACGGAAACGAGATCACCTATAATAACCTATTCTACCCCGAGGAAGCATACGCCAAAAAAATTATCCAGACCATCGACGGCGGGTATCTGATAGCAGGAGACGGAGTACAGGATAACTACTTGGGGAGACAGGTCCTATTCTTGAAACTGGACTCGGATTTCAAACAGGACTGGTCCGAGTTATACGGTGGTCCAAATGAGGAGGATGTTCTATACGATGTACTAGAAACCCCCGCTGGGAATTATGCAGCGTTTAGTGGGCATTTTGATAAAGGGTATAAAGGTGTGATACTGGAGGCAAACAAAACTGGAGACATCCAGTATTATAAAAACTTCAAAGTACCATCCTATTTCACAGGGAAAGGACTAGTCAGGTTAGGCGACGAGGATTATGTCTATGTGGGCGTAATCAACGGCGATATTAACACAACCTACATTGGTCAAGTACCACTTGATACATACCAACCTTGGGAACTAGAAATTACCGCCAATGACGTTATCGTGGAGGCTGTTGGACTCGTTGGTGACTCTGAGTTGCTCATGGCTGGAACCATAACACTATCTCTAAAGCAGCCTGCAGTCCAGAAAACATCATCCATAGCAGATCCACCATGCAGTCTCAAGGTAACTGTACGTGACACTGAAGGTTCTCCTATAAGAGGCGCAGATGTGGCTGCAGTAACAAAGATGGATGTAGGTATCTCAGGAACTACCAATACAAACGGTGAAGCTTTGTTTGATGAGGTTACACCCGGAACCCATACCATCCAGATATCTGCAAACGGTTATGAAACAGAGACAACCAGCGTCGAGTGTCCATCAGGTGAGTCAGTCTCAATTATAATCCCATTAATGAACGAAGAAACTGGTACCGAAACCGAACCAGAAACAGATCCTGAGACAGACACAGAAACTGAAACCTCCGCCGAGACAGAGACAAGTGATAACACAGATACCTCAAGCGAAACCGAGACCGGCACCGAAACAGACACAGAAACACAGACAAACACTGATACATCCAGTGAGACAGAGACAAGTGATAACACTGGAGACCAGCAAACCACTGATACGGAAACCGATACAACAAGTACAACAGACGACACAGAACAAGAATCCGAGGCATCAAACAATAACATGCTATACATAGGTGGAGCAATCGCTCTAGTGGGCGCAATTATGGTAGCATACTATCTAGGCACAAGACGAAACTAATATTCTCTAATTTTTATTCGGGTTTTATTTATATCCTTTAACACCCTCCATGAGCCTATGTATAGCTTCGTGGACGCTTTCAGGGACGGTAAGACCGCGGAACAAGTAGTAAAATACATCAAACAAGCCTCCGGAGATAGACGCTTCAGAATAGTACACGTATGCGGAACCCACGAGGACGCCATAATGAAAAACGGCATCCGCAACATGCTACCAAGAAACGTAGAGGTACTGATGGGACCCGGATGCCCAGTATGCACCGTACCACCAAACAGAATCGACTACACCATACGGCTAGCAGAAGAAGGCGCAATAGTAACCACCTTCGGAGACATGATGAGGGTACCAGCGGGCTTAGGCAGTCTAGCTGACGCCAAGGCAAGAGGACACGACATCAGAATGGTCTACAGTATCCACGACGCAGTCAAGATAGCCCAAGAAAACCCAGACCGAGAAGTGGTCCACTTCGCAGTAGGGTTCGAGACCACCGCCCCCACCACCGCTAGTGAGATACTCGCAGGTCCACCTGAGAACTTTAGCGTCTACTCAGCCCATCTATTGATCCCACCAGCAATGGAGGCTTTACTAGAGATGGGGGTCTCACAGATCGATGGCTTCATCGACCCGGGACATGTAAGCACCATCATAGGCGAGGTTGGGTATCAGACGGTCCACGATAAGTATCCTGTGCCACAGGTGATCGCCGGGTTTGAGCCCCTTGATATTCTATTCAGTATAGCTCTTATTATCAAACAGAAGAACGAGGGACGCGCCGAGATAGAAAACACGTACCAGAGAGCCGTCAAACCAGAAGGACTCCCAAAAGCACTAGAAATGCTAGATAAAGTCTTTGAGCCAGAGGATGCGCCTTGGAGAGGCATAGGCACCATCCCAAAATCCGGGCTCCAGTTAAGACCAGAATACAAGCAATACGATGCCTCAAAGAAATTCGATATACTCGTAGAAAGCGACTACAGCATGCCCCCCGGCTGCAAATGCGGTGAGGTACTGCGCGCCATGATATACCCATGGGACTGCCCACTATTCAACAAAATATGCAACCCAGATAACCCCGTAGGACCATGCATGGTAAGTCATGAGGGAAGCTGCTACATCGCTGCACGGTACGGCGTCGATGAACTATGATCAGGGCACACATCATTGTTGAAGGCAGAGTACAAGGCGTAGGCTACAGAGCCAACACAAGACGCATGGCAAACCAGCTAAAACTCAAAGGCTGGGTAAGAAACCTCCGAGACGGCAGAGTCGAGATAATAGTTGAGGGCGAGGAAGAGATGGTTGAACGCCTAATACAGTGGTGCCACAGAGGACCCACAAGCGCCTACGTCAGCAAAGTCTCCTCTGAGACCTCTGAGGCGCAGAGAGATTTCGATAGATTTAGCGTGAAATCCACGCTGTAAAATAGGGGAGGGGGGGGTACCCTGAAAAAACCCCGAAGCGGCTTATTTTGCTCCTAGAAGCCCCAGAACAGCCCAGATTCGATCATGATAGGTGTAAAAAACCGTATGAGTAACGTTTTTTCGTATACACTTTTGTATACGGAAAAGGTGCTCATGAATAATCTCAAATTACTGTAAAACTAATACCTCGTGTGAAGAATAGTCTGTATTATTTCCTTTTTCCTATAATCGGTCTTATCCCCAAATTATCACACTTATCCTATTATGCCTCAACTGAAATCCAGTTCGCGGTAAACTACTTTCGATTCGCATTCATCGTATTTGGAATACTATACTGGTGGCTCACAGACAAGAAACCCAGACACCTGTTTTACTACCTGATTCTAAGCATAATCTGCCTAGGTTTTGATATCAAAACCTTCCCTCATCCGGTTTTGTAATGATGCTTGGACTCTCGGTGGATTTTTATCAACCACCGCTATATCAAACCCCATGATCATCGTAGTATCAGGGCTCCCCCGAAGCGGAACCAGCATGATGATGAAGATGCTAGAAGCAACCAAGATACAAGTACTAACAGACGAGATAAGAGAAGCCGACGAGGACAACCTACGGGGATACTACGAGGACGAAAGAGCAAAAACACTACACAAAGACAATTCTTGGATCACTGAAGCCGAGGACAAGGCAGTCAAGGTCATCAGCTACCAGCTACCCCACCTACCACCAGAACACCAATACCGGATAATATTCATGGAGCGTAAAATCGAGGAAGTCTTGGCAAGCCAGAAGAAAATGATGCAACGCAGAGGCGAAACAGAAGACGACGTACCAGACTCTATAATGGCGGGGATATTCCAGAAACACCTCGACGATGTAGCAGCATGGCTCAGCGGACAGTCTAACATCAAGACCCTCTATATCAGTTACAATGAGACACTGGATGATCCTGAGACCAGTGCCGAACAGATCGTAGAGTTCCTAAAACGAGAACTTGACATTGAAAAGATGATGCAGGTAGTAGACCCCAAGCTCTACAGGCAGCGAAAATAAGCCTCAATCGTAAGTATTTTCCCTTCTAAACACAATCTTTCATCATGTTATCAGGATTAGAAGGAGTAGCGAAACTCCGAGACCATAAGAGAAAACGATTCAGCAGCTATGATCGCACTGGAGGTAACAAAGACTACATTACGGTCAAAGCAGGTGAAACTGATACCCTGGCAGAGATGAAAGACGCAGGATGCGTCAAACACATCTGGGTAACCATCAGAACCGACGAGGAATGGTACCTCAGAAAACTCGTACTCAGAATGTACTGGGACGGCGAAAAAGACCCCAGCGTCGAGGTACCCATCGGAGACTTCTTCGGCATCGGACACGGCATCACC
>JAOZIG010000414.1 GCA_026014515.1 Candidatus Bathyarchaeota archaeon
AGGCACACCCAGCATCAGGCAATGTACACGCATGTGGACACCACAGCCAGATGGCAGCCATGCTAGGCGTAGGATACGGACTCGACATAGTCAAGGAACACCTACCGGGAGAAATCGTTATGGTCGCTGTACCCGCTGAGGAGTATATCGAGATCGATTACAGAAACCGCCTCAGAGAGGAGGGAAAACTGGAGTTCTTCGGAGGTAAACAAGAGTTCATCAAACTAGGCGCAATGGACGACATCGATATCTGCATAGGCAGTCACAGCGCCATGGACCAAACAGAACTCGTAGGCGTAGGAGGCAGCAACAACGGCTTCATCGGCAAACTAGTCCACTACATAGGCACCGAGGCACACGCAGGAGGCGCTCCCCACAAAGGTATCAACGCCCTAAACGCAGCCATGGTTGGACTCATGGGCATCCACGCAAACCGCGAGACATTCAAAGACGAGGACACCATCAGGGTACACCCAATAATCACAAAAGGCGGTGAAATAGTCAACAACGTCCCAGCTGATGTACGCATGGAGAGCTACGTCAGAGGAAAAACAGTCGAAGCCATCAAGGATGCTAACACCAAGGTAAACAGAGCCCTTAAAGCAGGAGCCTTGGCAGTCGGAGCAGAATGCGAGATATACGACCACCCCGGATACATGCCCTATACACGTGACCCAAAACTAGAAGAACACCTCATCGCCTCCATCACTGAACTCTACGGAGAAGACGAGATCAAACACAGAGGACACAGCACAGGTAGCACAGATATGGGCGACTTCAGCTGCATCATGCCCACTACAAGTATCGGCATGGCAGGCACAGAAGGCGCAGGACACAGCAGACACCTCAAAATCGTAGACCCCATAAAACAATACATCGTACCAGCCAAAGCCATGGCCGTAACAGTAATAGACCTACTATACGATGACGCAGAACCAGCGAAACAAGTCATCAAGGGATTCACACCGACGATAAAACGTGAGGAATACACCGAGTTCATGAAGAAGCTGGTGGAGTAACCCCCCTCTTTTTTCTCCATAAACATATCAACCTATAACCCTTTTTTCCAGTTGACAACCCTTGGAGTACCATGAGATTGCCCCAGGCGTAACCATACCAAAAATAGGATTAGGCACATGGGGCATGGGCGGCAAACAGATCGAAGACAGAAGATGGGACGAAGAAAACATAACCGCCATCAGATTCGCAATAGACCTAGGTCTAACCCACATCGACACAGCAGAATACTACGGAGCAGGACACACAGAAGAACTAGTAGGAGAAGCCATCGAACCCTACAACCGAGAAGACATTTTTCTCACTACAAAAGTCTGGCGAGACAACCTACACCATGATAACCTCATAAACAGCATGAAAAAGAGCCTACGACGCCTAAACCAAGACTACGTCGACCTATACCTAGTCCACTGGCCAAACTACCAGATACCCCTCAAAGAAACCATGCAGGCTCTTGAACAATGCGTTACACAAGGATACACACGATACATCGGAGTCTGCAACTACTCTGCTAACCTAATTCAAGAAGCCCAAGGATACCTAAAAGAAAACTACCTAGTAGCAAACCAATCAGAATACAGCCTAATATCACGAT
>JAOZIG010000003.1 GCA_026014515.1 Candidatus Bathyarchaeota archaeon
GGGTGGTCTCAGGCGGGGCCTCATACACTCACCCGGTATGGGATTACACAGGCGACTATTTTACCTCAACTAATGTATCCAGTATCCAACCATGGAGTTCATACTTTATTGACATCCTTTCAGGCCGACGAACTGTCATCATTTACAAAAGTGTGGTCTACCACCTCGCCGATTACAAACTCATTGTACAGACTCCAGCAAGCATATATGACAACTCAGTGTCCGACATACGCCCGCATCCCTTGACACGCATCACCAACAGTTATGAACATAACGGTGTATCCGTCAACGCTGTGGCGATTAATCGGTGCAATCAAAACGGCAAGTTCCAGCAAGAAATCTGTTTCAGTGCACCAGGATCCGCACTAACTCGAAGTGCCCCCCTGGATGTCATCCTTAATGAGATGGCTGTCGCACCGGAATCAATACAAGATAACTACTCTAGCATAATACGACGACTGAGCTACCTTTCTCCATCACTCCCAAATGCAGATGAGCTCCGGAAATTCCTTCCCGTCTTACATCACAACCGTGACGCCATCTTGGCCAAACCAATCATCACATCTCAACGTTTACCGCAATTGATAATAGACAAGTTACGCTACGACAATCAACAAACTTTGGTCGAATTTGAGAAATTGTGTCACGAAATGGCCACCATGCCGCCTTTAACTTCCCCGTTCATTCCCGCTTTACCTAGCCCGAAGCTTTATGCTGATAGCCTGTTCCACACTGTCATAGAATATCTGAACATAGAAACTCATGTGTACTCCACTTGCGACGGACATTTGTTCGATCCCAGTGAGGACCTCACAGCACACCTCAAAGCTATTGAAACTACACGCGCGTTTAGACTAACGTACCCCACAGATCTCTCGTTCTCACCGCATTTGCGTGCCACCGTCAACTCAGGGTCCATCACCCGTACCGAGCCAGACCACATTGTCAGCGACAACGTTAACCCAAAAACATACACTTACGTCCCTCCGTCCAAGATTCCCTTCACCAAGAAACAGAGTCGCATAGCCAAAGCCAAGTGGGACGAAGGCATAGGTGACCAGCTAAAATGGTTCGCGTCCAACACCATTATACGCCCCACGCCATTCAATATACTGGACAATAGTGCACCACTGATGACTCCGCTGCTTCCTCCGCTCCTGCCAGACATGATCATCACCAACCCCTCCCGTAACCCGGACAGTAACTTAGATTCTGTTCTTGGGCGCGTGATAGGGGTCAATCCAGAGCAAGATGTGACTGATTCCGATTTAACTTCCTTGCAACCTATAGTCAAAGATTTAGTGGCCGCACTTTTCTACAACGTGACATTGTGCCCTCTCAGCTTGGCAGAGTTACCCAATCATTTATCACCCAATACTATGCGCCGTTACAAAGAAGTCATGGACATTGATCGCGACATCCTCGCCGACACCATGATGCACAACGAGATTTTTTCACAGTTCGTGAAAGCTGAAATCCAGTTGAAATCACCCACCGAAGTAATGAATAGATCCATCAGCAATGTGCCAAATATCCTCACCATCCTTTATAGTCAGTACACGATACCCATCTCATCAGCTCTCATCGGCGTCTGTCCCGGATACGCATTCG
>JAOZIG010000290.1 GCA_026014515.1 Candidatus Bathyarchaeota archaeon
CTAAAAGTATATAGTTAAATATGTCTGTAAATTATTTCTAAACCATGAGAAGAGTCGTAGCAGAACTCTCAGACACCGAAGCAAAAGCCTTCTTCAAGAAGATGAAGGGAGACGAGACCATAAGAGAATACCTTCTTAGGCTCGCGGGGGTAGACGCAAAGCCTCGAAGAGTAGGGCGTCCACCAAGGACGAGCCTTGATATGCTTGGCAGACCGGGGCGCATCCGCACAACGGATGGAACTGAGTCAAGGAAAGAACTTGGTGATCTCTACGGAAAATGGAAGGAGTAGTGAAAACATGAGTAGTCGATGGTTAGGACCGCTTAGATTGAACAAAACACCGATCCGTGACTATGTTTTGAAGCGGATCAGGGAACTCAAGGCAGAACGAGAAGAGCTCACCCAAGAGGAATTGATGGCAAGACGAAAGGAAGCCATTGAGCAGATAGAGCGAGGCAAAAAGATCGATAAAGTCAGAAGACGCAAAATGGCCGACCAGATCATCAGTGAGCATCTAAGGGTAAAGAACCTCGATGAATATGGTCAACTGGTAGACAACATCAAACGTAATGTCGTGACCTGTCTCAAACTACAAGGCTGGAAGGATGAAGACATTGAGGTCTTGATGAGGAACGCCAAGTACGCAAGGGTCTATCCTGAGACCACTCAAGATTTTGAGTCATTGATGGTGGATATGCCGAAGCTCAGTGATGTCTATATCGAGAATATTAGTAGTGATGCGTTGGAGAGTCACTTTGATGGAGCTACTGTTGAACCTGAACCCATTTCAGTTGTAACGCCTAAGAGCCAAGAGATCGAGTTGAGTCTCAGCGACGTTTACGGTTCATGGAAGAAATAGGTGCAGAAAATGGAAGAGAAAGAGAGAGCTGAGTTTGAAAATCGTCTTTTAAGGCTGGAGAAGACTGTACAGGAGCTATTGTTAGATCGTCTTCGAGAGAAACTTGATGAGGCTACATTGAATGGCTGATCTTGGACTCTTAGAGGTGGAAGCTTCGACCAGTAAAAAGCAGCCGGGGTTGGTGTGATGTATTCGGAGACGGATTATAGAAGGGATTTAGCGGAAATATCGTTGATTTTGTCTCATCAGAGAGAATTGGCTTCATGGTTTTACGCTAATCCGGAGCATGGGAGAGGGATTCTAACTGAATGCGAGTTCATTACAAATCAAGCCATTAGGTTACTGCCAAGAGTTATTGCGTATCGTAAACTTAGCCCAAAGAACAATATTCTCTCAAAAAAAGAGCTGGACATCGAGATCACCCGGTTGATGAAAAGGATAGATGACCAACCGGATGATAAAATTCCACCGAGTACCAAAGAGAAATGGCGCAATATCTGCATGAATGAACTCGAATATTTAGAGAAATAACCGAGATCAAAATGATAGACAAGACAACTGAGCCTATTAGATTATCAAAGCCTCATAATGAGCCCATTGATATCGGGCTTGAGGTTGTTGTCAAAAATGAAGCCAACCCATTATATTATATCAATTTTTACGATGAGTTAATTTCATTATTGATGGAATCAACTGGGGAAAAGAAGCCCCGCTCCCTCACAAGGTTGGCGTCAAAAATGACGTTAATCAACGAATCACCTTTCACCATCTATCTTCTTTTCCACCTTTACGGAGCATTCACATTACCGGTCCTCAATGTCGAGTTAAGGCTCCTTGGGTCAGACATCAGCGAATCCACGGTCCGTAGAGTGGTCCGAGACCTTGAACATCAAGGAGTTATAGTGAAGCACTTCAAGGCGGGTCCCGGTGAGAAAGGAGGTAGACGCAGTTATGTCTACAAGGTTTTGAATGCTTCTCCTGAGCAGGTGAATAAAGCATTTGATCGTGAGAGACGGAGGCAGTCTCCACGTTTTGACTTGGTGGTGAAAGCTGTTCAGATGCTGATCGATGAGTATCTTGAGCCACGAGACCTCAAAGAGATAACAGGAGATATTGTAACAGTGCATCTTAGAGACTGGCGATCCTGTGGACGATTAGCCATGCGTGGTTTTAGCTTTGGGGACATCAAGGAGGCTACGCTTACCGAACTGCATGAACATGGCGTCAAGGTTATTCGATAATCTTGTGCCATGATTTATCAGATAAAAGTCACAGTTTTTCAATATACCTTTAATTACTGTATATTCCCAAATGGGATTCTTTGAGACTGAAACTAAGCGAGAGTTTACAGGTATCGTAGAGCAACGCATCAACGCTGAGGGTGGAAAGATGACAATATCCAAGCTCTTAGGATTTCTCAAGAGTCAAGGCTATTATCTGAGTACTTCTATACTGGCGATTGAAACCTCTGGGTTTCACGTTGATAATGTAACTGGGTACGTCTACACAAAACAAGGACCAGTGCAGCGTCGTCTGGAATCGTTCTGATTTAAACCTATTTTTTCACAATTTCCTTAATACATTCATTTTCTATTAACACTCTGTTCGAGGATTCGTTGGACAAAACTTGTCCAAAAAGGCGGAGTATATGAAGAAATCTTTGATTGAGCGTCGTAGGGAGATGCTTCGGGCTGATAGCATGGATATCAAGCCATCGACGTTCATCCCTGAACTCGCTAAAAGGCATGGGATTAGTGAGGATGCTCTTTGGAGGGACTGGAGCCGTCGGAAGGGAGTAAATGGCTGGATGATCAAATTGGCTGCCATCGGTGAAGTCTATGATGTTATTGGACTTCAGCTCATCCTGAACCGGGAGAAGCAGCGTGAACTGGAGCGAGGCAGCTACAGGTCAAAAAGTCTTCACCTAAAGGCTGTTGTCAGTGGTGAGTTGAGGCAGTTACGAGAAGAGGAAAGACGTATTCTTGGGATACAGCCAATCGATCAGCCATCCGAGCCATTGCCTATTGAGGTTGAGGAAAATCGTGAGAGACTTGAAGGAAAACGGTTCTACGAGTATCTTAAGCTGGTTGCTCCAAACAGCGTGAATAGAGTCATCGATGAAGTCTCCCGGTCTGAGGCGTTCAAGGAAGCTCAAAGATACCTGGAGGATCACAAGTAGATGCTCATTACACGCACAAAAGCCAGTGAGGAGAAGCTTGAGAAACTCATCAGGTTCATTGAAGAGAACGATTTTTGGGTAACAGCTCAACAATGTGCTGAGGCTTATGGTTGTGAGACACCTGCTTGGGCGAGACTCCTTATTAATCAGTTGAAGAAGGCGCGACGATTGCCGAGACAGTTCAGACCAGTGATGCTCAGGAAGGGTAGTCCACTCGCTGAGAATCTGCATCTTGTACCCAAACTGGTCTCGTTGGAGCGGAAAGCAACTGAACTGAGCGAGATGGCTATTGAGTTAGATGTTTCTCGTGATTCATTGAAATCCATGAGGTCCGCTTTGAAGCATCATAGACACCCCAAGTACCTTGATGCTCTTGACAAACGCAGAGTTATTGAAAAGAAAACGAAAATTGAAAGAATGAATCAGCCAACTAAATCAGAAGAAAAACACATTATTGCAGATAGGGAACTCAAAAAACTGTTGGGCATGGGTATTGAAGAGTTGAATGCTTACAACTGTGTTCACTTTTACTCAGAGACTCTCATGAAGATGATAATGGACCCGATGGGCACCAAAGAGTCACTGGGACTGGACTCAGGAGACACAAACTACCTCAGAAGACACGGACTTATTAAAACAAAGATGATACCAACAGGCGGACTGAAAATAAATCCAACAATTAAGGCACTGGGTTATCTTTATATGCTAATTTTTTTGAGGCGTAAAAAATGGAAATAAGATTTTCTATCCTGTGAATCACAGGATACTGAGTAAATACAAAAAAAGTTAAGGTGAAAAAATATCATCAACTATCTGTGATATTGTTTTTTCTGCAAGAGATATTACCTCAATTAGACTTTCTTTTGCTTTTGTATATGTGTCAAGTTCTCCAACAGTTTCTATCTGCTTTTCTATTGGGATAGAGGGTATTTCTAAGTCTTTGAAAAAATCTAAAGGCACTCGCTTTCGACCTGTGGTACCTTTCATACTATATATGATTCTTTCTTTCAGTCGTGGCTCTTTTAAATAAAAATATAACCATTTAGCGTCAACTCCCTTAGGTGAAAAAACAAAAAACTCAGTAGACCCTATACCAATTTCATCTCCCAATCCATGAACTATGGTCATTTTTCCATTTTCAGTACATGGAGTTATCTTAGCAAATAGAATATCGCCATCCTTAAAACGAGAATAACCAGAGGATAATCTTTTCTTTTTCGAAAAATATTGAATTTCTCCGTGTAATTCATCAACTGCGGCCATCTCTACAAAATAATCTTTAGATTGTTTTGTTAAATTATATCTTGGATTTAGATCTACTACTTCTGTGAACTTTATCTCCTCATCACTATTGAAAAATGACTTGTTTATTCCAGTTTCTTCCAAGGTCGTGACAGTATTTTCAGCATGAGTAATGATCCTAAGCTGGTTTCTAATTTCCTCAGCTATTTTTTCTTGAACATCAAGCGATGGAAGTGGGAATTGAAGTTTTAATACATCATTGGGTCTAATGGCTGCGTAGTTCGTTGTTCCTCTAACATAGGGTTGAATTAATTCCTCATATTTTCCGAACCTTATCAGATAGTCAAAGTATTCAGGAAGTACCTTTTCTTTATCAAGATCAAATAAGAAATAATGTGATGAAACTATAGCTCCTTCTAACTCTTTGGGTACCACGCCAAAGGCTCCAAATTTTGCATCAATCTCCGCCACAATAAGTTGCTCGGACACAGTAAGTTTCTGTGTTTTTGTTTTTATTGTGCTACCTTTGACAATATCTCTAAGAAAAACGCCCTGTCCATGATATTTTACCGTAATTCGTTTGTATTTTTCGTTATCATTGATTGTTATGCTATCTTTGTTTTCTTGCATGATTTCTGAAAAGGGAACTTGTGGGAATGATGACTCGTACTGTGTTCTTGGTTTATATTTTTTGGTTAGCATACTATAGTTGTTTTGTCTAATAGTTTCAACATCAACAAGCCACGAGAGTTTGTCGTTTGGGAGATTATCTCTTTCTTGCCATCTCGTTAATAATTCAGGTATATCGTTTTTTGGTTGTGGCCTTCTAAGTGTGGTTAATTCAAATCCATCATTTTGAAGGTCAAAGAACCAAACTTTTTTTGTTTTTGATGATTTTTCGAAGAGGATTATATTGGTTTTTGCACTTGTGTATGGTAAGAATGATCCTACAGGTAGGGATATTACTGCTTGTAGATTGAAGTTTTCTATTAAGTATTCACGAGTCTTTTCGTCAGCACCACTACGAAATAGAAATCCTTCAGGTACGATAACGGCCGCTCTACCTGTGTCATTGAGACTTTTTATAATGTGTTGGATAAAAACACAATCCGCTTGCTCAGATAGAACTGGATAATAATTACCAAAGTCTGTGGATTGACCATAGGGGATATTGGCTAACACCACATCGTATTTTCCGTCAACTGGGTTCGCGAGACAATCTTGTTGTTTGATGTTTGTGTGACCGTCTCCTGTTATGATCATGTTCATTTTTGCGATTTTTGCAGTGTTTGTTAGCTCAACGCCATAAATCGTATCCTCTTTTAATATTCTGTAATTGTCCTTTGTATTTGCGCATCTCTTTTTGATATAGTTAAAAGCGGAAATTAGGAATCCTCCTGTGCCACAGGTGGGGTCGTATACTTTTTCGCCGAACTTTGGTTCAATGAGTTCAACCATTAGATTGACGAGATGGCGTGGTGTGAAGTATTCACCAAGGTCGTTTCCTACGGTAACCGAGTTCTTTAGGAAATACTCAAATGCGTCTCCTTTTACATCTGAGTCAGCATCCATTAGATTTACTTGCGAGAGCTTTTCAACTATTTTTGATAAAGTTGATGCGTTTTTTATAGACAGGTTTGTCTGGAATACATCACCACTATGATTATATTTGTCTACAAGATGAGGCAACACAGTATTATTGATGTAGTTGATCATTTGTGTTGGTTTTAAATCAGCAAAAGCTTCCCATGAGTATTGAGGATCTAAAATTCTTGGTTCTCCATTTTGTTCTCGTTCTATTTCAAGTTCACTGATAAGTTTTAGGAATAATAGATTGGCAAATTCTGTGAATCTCTCAATTCCTTCTCGTAGTCCCTCTTTTCTCAGAAGGTCATTTGCCCAGCTAAATATGTTGATCAACTCGGCTCTTGTGTGTTTGGTTTTTTGGGATACTTCCGTAATATCTGAGCCTTCTGAGATAAACTGGTTTATTCTCTTCTCTGAGATTAGTTGAGTGACAGCTACGCCATCAATTGTTAATTCTCTTTCATCATCTATATGGTATGTTTTTACAAATGCTCCGTCAAACCCAAAAACTATCTTAACGTTGATTAGCTTGGCGTATTCAATTCCTTGTTGAAGTGCTTTATCAACATTCCAGCCTTTTCTTTTGGCTTCAATTATAGCGATTGGTTCATCAGTTTGTGATTTATAGAGAACGTAATCTGGACTTTTTCCTTTGAATTTCTTGTTTTGTTTTACTGTTTTGGCTCTCTCAGTAAATACATTACAATTTTTTTCGGTTTCGTCTATTACCCATCCAAGGTTTGAGAGAATGAGATCGATTGTTTTACGGGTTGAGCTTTCTAAAGGCTTTGTATAAGACATTTATTTATTCGCCTCTTCATTTTCTCTAATATAATCTATAAGTAACTGTTCTATTACATCGTTTTTCTTTCTTCCGCCATGCTTTTTTATAACAACTACGCTGAAATCTGTCCATACTTGTTCGTTGATGTTAATACTGGTTTTCACCTTCTTGCCACTCATAAACTTAACCGTATACCCTTATATGCTGCTATATATTTAACAATATTTCCTTCTATACAGCTATTCGTTTCAAGGGAAGAATAAGGAGACTCATTCAAACAGAAAAATTTTCATTCATTATTTTGAGAATTTCTTTAGAATTACTTACAATGGCTTCCCATTTGATCTTAGCTTGATCCATGTTCCCTTGTGCTCTGAGAAGAAAATACTCCATGAGTTCATCGGATGTATCGAGTTTTAATTGTCTCATAAGAGAAACTGAGTCTTGAGGTTCAATAGGTACCCCAGCCTCTTCCAGTCGCCTCAAGACATAATCTGTATGCCATTGAGCACCGTCTCGTTCTCTCTCAAGTTCCTCAATTCGGGCTTCGAGACTCTCCACTCTTTCCTCGCCTACGAGACCAAAAGCCGTGGTCTCACTCATTAAGTTGAAATAAGGCATGGCTTTCAAGTATTCTCTTCTAACCCACGACTCGTCCCGGAAACTATTCTCACGGTAGCCAAGAGGGTCTACGGTATGCCCCATAGTAAAATCGCAGATACTATTCGTTGCAGGACTTTTCTCCCAGATACCACTTCTCACATCCCTAATCTCATGGAGATTATACCCATAGCGATTACCCCTACCACGTTTCATCTTACCCAACTCGATATACCCCTCTCTCTGTAACCGTTTATGCCAATAGTTCCATAACGCTACCTTCGATATTGGATCATCATATTGGTTGTAGAATATGGCGTCTTCTCTATCTGGTCGATGTGGGAGATAGTTCAGGATGGCTTGGATCGCATCCCTCCCGATAAACGTGTAAAAGTGCTCCTTGTACCGGTTATGTTTCCTACCCGGTAATGTGATCTTAATGAGACGCCTCTTAGAAACTTTTGAATATCTAATCTCCGACAACTCTTCCCATAACTCAGGCCACCCATGAGTATTCCAGTACACAAAGCCCTCTTGATCGAGCCCAGCCTGAAACATGGACAGAAACACCGCCTTGTAGGTCTTGTTGCTGCTAATGATAATTCGCTGTATATCCTCTGGCTTCAGCTTACCGATAACCGGGGGTCTATTACCACGTATCCTGAATCCACGGTCCCTCGGTAACTCAGCCCTGTTATGCATGAAGAAGCTACGGAGCGCAGAGTAGTTTGTCTTCTTGCTGCTGTCCGTCCCATCCATCCCGGATACGTAGTCTTGTACAAGTTCCAGAATCTCATATTTATTATCCCCATCCGTTTGTTTCTGGTACTCAATGAGATCATCGGGGCTTTTACCCACAAGTTCAGGGCTCCGATCTTGCATCCAAGCGTACCAAGCCTTGAAAATATAGATGTAAGTTTCACAGGAATTCTCGCTTAGTCTTGACATCCATTTGGCAATCGAGACATCGGTCGTCTCGTCAATACTCGATATAGACATTTTCCGGCAAATATCCTTAATTTAAATCTTTATTTAACAGTTTTCGGGAAACAAATTTCTTTTAAGATAGCCATCCTATCACGTATCCCATGAAGCTCGAAAGAAAGAAAATAATCTCAATATTCATCTTGTTCCTGTTCTCGGGAAGCATAATTAGCCTAGCTGCAAGCGTACTGATGAAACCAAAAACAACAGAAACAGAGGGTACAATAGTAGTATTGGAGACATCTCTAGGTGATATTGAGGTCGAGCTTGACGCGGAAAAAGCCCCAGTTACTGTGGAGAACTTCTTGACATATGTAAACGCAGGTTGGTTTGATGGACTCTGTTTCCACCGTGTAATGTATGGCTTCGTGATACAGGGTGGTGGCTTTGAGCCTGATGGTACATACAAGACTACAATGGAGCCAATAGTGAGTGAGGCAGACAACGGGTTATCAAACACAAACGGCACCATCGCCATGGCTCGTTCAGTAGACCCAGACAGCGCCACAAGCCAGTTCTACATCAACATAGCTGACAACACAGCCCTTGATTACATTGATGAGGAAAACCCGGGATACACGGTTTTCGGTAAAGTCATCTCAGGTATGGATGTGGTGATGGATATAGCCAGAGCCGAGACAGATCTACATGAGGTCTATTACGCGGATTATGATTACACAGGAACAGTGGAAGACTGGCCTGTCGAGGATATACTGATCATCAGTGCCTACGTCAAAGAATAGACCAAACTTATTCATTATACCATTACATGATAGGTTGCATGACACCAACAGTCGTAATGGAAACAAGTAAAGGAAACATTGAGATCGAGCTAGACAAGGAAAAAGCACCAATTACGGTTGCTAACTTTGAGAAATACGTCAAGGAGGGCTTCTTCGATGGACTCTGCTTCCACAGGGTAATACGGGGATTCATGATACAGGGCGGAGGATTTACGCCAGACGGAACCAGCCAAGACACAGGAGCCCCCATAAAGATCGAGTCAAAGAACGGTTTGAAGAACCAAAAAGGCACCATCGCAATGGCTAGGACCAGCGATCCCAACAGCGCCACAAGCCAGTTTTTCATCAACACAGTGAATAATGGTAACTTGGATTACCCAAGCTTTGATGGACACGGATACACGGTGTTTGGCAAGGTTGTCGCGGGTATGGACGCGGTTATGGCGATTGAGGCTACTGCTACTCATACAAAGATGACACCTTATGGTCCAATGCAGGACTGGCCCAAAGAAACAGTAGAAATCACAAAAGCATACCTAAAATAAATGGGATGGTTAACGGGAGAACACTAGTTCCCCGTCGATATACACCATTCGCACTTGGCTACGTGGATCAAGTGGGTCACCCTTGGTGATACGCAGGTCCGCGTCTTTTCCTTTTTCAATCGATCCAACACGGTCAGCTACGCCTAGAATCTCGGCTGGGTTGATGGTTATGGTCCGCCAAGCCTCCTCCTCGCTGAGCCCATCGCGAATAGCCAAGGCTGCGCTGATTGGTAGGAATCCTATTTTTCCGTTCTCAGCGTCGGTCTGAATAGCCACCTTGACGCCTGCATCAACGAGGTTCTTCACTGTTTCAAAGGTTCTTTCACGGGTCTCCCACTTGCTACGCCAGTTGAGCCCCGGACCCCAGACCGCGGGAATACCTTTCTCCGCGATATAATCAGCTATCCTGTGCCCCTCTGTGGCGTGCTCCCAACTCATCTTGATGCCAAACTCGTCACAGATACGTATGGCTGTGGCTACATCGTCGGCTCGGTGGGCGTGAACCCTCATGGGTATCTCGCCCTTGAGTACAGGTATCAATGCCTCTAGTTTCAGGTCTTTCTCGGGTTGCTTCTCGGGTTTATCCTTAAAGTTCTCTTTTTTCTCCATGTAGGTCTTGGTCTTGTAGAGCCATTCACGCATGATACCCGCCTCACCCATGCGGGTTGCGGGTAACACCTTGTTCCGCCCATAGACACCCATGGGGTTCTCACCAAAAGCTACCTTCATGCCACTGTTCTCTACGAGAATCATATCATCAACCGTGGCTTTGGGACTGGTTTTAACAACGACCCCAGTGCCACCGATGACGTTTGCGCTACCGGGTAGAATCTGCACAGTGGTTATACCGTTCTCAACCGCAGCGGTGAGTCCGCCTTCATCAGCGTTTGCCTTGATCCCGTCAAGCGCCCTGACCTGTGGAGTTATTGGGTCTGTCGCCTCGTTTCCGTCGCTTCCAGCCCAACCGATGGCTTCCTCCCAGATGCCTATGTGGCAGTGAGCCTCAACGAGCCCCGGAGTAACCCATTTTCCTTTGAGGTCGATTACCTCAGCGTTTTTCGGTATCTTTACGTCGGGTCCGACGTCTGCTATCTTGCCATTGTCTATGAGTATGGTGCCTCGTTTGATGACGCCGTTGGTGATGGTGTTGATTTTCCCGTTTGTTAGGGCAATCATCGTATCACCTTTAGAGGCTGTGGATGACCTCACCGTTGATTATGACCTTCTGGCACTTGGTCATAACATCCAATGGGTCACCACTCAACAACCGTAAGTCAGCGTCCTTACCCACCTCAAGACTTCCAACGCGATCCGATACACCGATGATCTCGGCGGGGATAATGGTTATCGCCCTCAACGCATAATCATAAGGCAAGCCCTCTTTGACGCTCAAAGCTGCACATATCGGCAGGAACCTGATGGTACTGCCTACGGCATCCGTCTGGATAGCGAACTTGACACCAGCCTCATACATGGTTAACGGAGTCTCGTAGCTGAGTTCCCTCATCTCCCACTTGCCTCTGCTTGTCAGGCTTGGACCCCAGACCGCTGGAATACCTTTCTCCGCGATATAATCAGCGATCCTATGCCCCTCTGTGGCGTGCTCCCAGCTCATCTTGACGTCAAACTCTTCACAGACCCTTATGGCTGTAGCTACGTCATCTGCCCTGTGAGCATGAGCCCTGAAGGGAATCTCCTTTTTGAGTACTGGTACCAGTGCCTCAAGTTTGATATCATATTCTGGCTGTTTCTCAGGCTCGTCCTTGAATCGCTCCATCTTCTCCATATAGTTCTTGGTCTTCTGGAGCCATTCACGTAATACACCTGCGACCCCCATTCTGGTGGATGGCATCTTCTTTGCCTCGACCCCATAAACCCTCATGGGGTTCTCGCCAAAGGCGATCTTCATACCGCTAGGGTTCTTTATGAGCATCTGATCAACCGTGGTCTTGGGGGCGGTCTTTAACGCGACGCCATGTCCACCTATTACGTTTGCACTTCCCGGTAACACCTGTGCCGTGGTGATTCCCTCATGGAGTGCTGCCCGTAAGCCTCCCTCGTCGGCGTTTGCCTTGATACCGTCCAATGCCCTGACGTGGGGTGTGGCTGGCTCTGTGCGCTCGTTTCCGTCGCTTCCAGCCCATCCGATGGTCTCTTCCCATATGCCTATGTGGCAGTGGGCTTCAACGAGCCCCGGCATAACATACTTTGCCTTGATGGTTTTCACGTCATCAGGAACCTTGACATCAGCACCGATCTTCTTGATCTTGCCTTTATCGATGAGTACGATGCCGTTGTCTATGATCCCGTTTGTGATTGTATTGACTTTTCGTCCTATTACTGCAATCATTCCTATTCGTTTCCTATTTGTTTCAGATTAATATAGAACTTTTCTTAAAGAAAAAAAGAAAAAAGGGAGAGTTATTCTTCGGGTGTCTCCTTCTTCATGAACATGTCATACCCAATCATGCTAGCAAGCATGACGAAGGCAATGACAATGAACGCCATCCTCGCGTCAGCGGGGTTTGGCGGGATACCCAGCAAGTACTGGGAACGTCCAATGAAGAGACTGTACCTTGTGAGCACAGTATATCCGTACGCAGAGCCGAAACCAGCCATCATCGTGTAGCGCGCAATCTTCTCTACCACCTTCATAGGCGCTGAGTCACGGGTTTCCCCTGTGAACCAGAAGTAGAGTAAGACGCTTGGTACCATTATCTG
>JAOZIG010000469.1 GCA_026014515.1 Candidatus Bathyarchaeota archaeon
GGGTTCGGGGCAGGTTGGACACTTGTATATCGCGGCGTCCGCGTAGCCTAGCTTGATTGTGATACCTCTTTTGAGTTCCTCGCTGTGGCGGCTCGCCCATTCCCCTGTCATGGCTTGGACTAGGGTTGTCTTTCCGTGGTCTACGTGTCCGATGGTTCCTATGTTGATTTCCGGTGGTCTTGGTAGTTTTGCGATGGCGTATCTCCCCTGTTAGTGTTTATGAAGCTGAACCTTTCCTTAAATACATATCTCCGACAACCCCAGAACTATAGGGAGTGTATTGGTATTATTGGTAAAGAGTTATATCTAAAACCCCGTTGAATATGGTATCAAGGTGAAAAAGATGGGCGACGAAAAAGTTGCAATAGAAATAAGCAAAGAACTCGTGGACAAAGTAGCTGAAAAAATAGAAGGAACCAGCATCGCCACAGTAGAAGAATACATCGAGCTTCTACTGGAGAACGAGTTCCCAGAGGAAACAGAGTACACCGCAGAGGAAGAGGAACTCATACGTGAGCGACTCAGGCGATTAGGATACATCGAGTGACCCCTATGCCAAGACCACACGGTGGAAAACTAATCAACCGACTCACAAGAGCAGCACAGATCGATAACAGGATCGAGGAAGCAAAAGAGCTCTCCAAGGTATCTGTGAGCAACGAGCTACGGATCGACCTAGAAAACATAGCAGTTGGACTCTACAGCCCACTAAAGGGACCTGTGACAAAGAACGATTTTGACTCAGTTGTAGCCAAGGGCAGACTAGCCAATGATGTGCCTTGGACTATACCGATCCTCGTTGATGTCTCAGAGAAAGACGTAGAGGGATTCAAGGAAGGCGACACCATCACAATAAGCAGCGATGGCGAGAACTTTGCCCTGCTCAAAGTAGAGGAAAAATACGGCTGGGACAAGGAAACCTACTGCCAGAATATCTACAAGACCAATGACACAGAGCACCCCGGCGTACAGAAGACAGCCGATATGAACCCAGTGCTAGTCGGAGGAGAATTAGAGCTATTCAATGAGACACACGGCGTCTTCCCCCAGTACAGACTCAAGCCAGAGGAGACAAGATTCCTATTCAAAGAAAAAGGCTGGAGAACCGTAGCAGGTTTCCAGACAAGGAACGCCCCGCATATCGGTCACGAGTATGTCCAGAAGACTGCATTGAGCTTCGTGGACGGCTTATTCATCAACCCATTGATCGGTAAGAAGAAGGCAGGTGACTTCACGGACATAGTGATATTGGAGAGCTATGAGGCTATGATCAAGAACTATTTCCTGAAGAACGCAGCGATACTGGTAACTCTTGAGATGGAGATGCGTTACGCTGGACCAAAAGAGGCCATACACCACGCCATAGTCAGGAAAAACTATGGCTGCAGCCACTTCATCGTCGGCAGAGACCACGCAGGCGTAGGCAGCTACTATGGACCCTTCGAGGCACAAGAGATATTCGAGGACTACCCAGACCTAGGAATAGCACCCATATTCTTCAGGAACTTCTTCCACTGCAACAAATGCGGCGGACCCCAAAACGACAAGATATGTCCACACGGGGATGAAGACAGGGTCAACTACAAGGGCAGAGTGATGCGTCAATTATTGTCAGAGGGAAAGTACCCTGATGATACACAGATGCGTCCAGAGGTTACTGAGGCTATTCTGAAGCATAAGCAGCCTTTCGTTGAGTAACCACCTTCTCTTTTTCATTACACTTTTAACATATCAAGCAGTGAAACCCTTATGGCATCAAGGATAACAGCGAGTCATATTCTCGTAGAGAAACAAAGCCAAGCACTGAAGATAATGGAAGAACTGAAAGGCGGAGCTAAGTTTGAGGACTTGGCTAAGAAACACAGCACATGCCCATCAGGTAAGCGTGGAGGAAATCTAGGTCCCTTTGGTAGGGGTCAGATGGTCAAGCCTTTTGAGGAGGCGGCTTTCGCGTTGAATGTCGGTGATACAACCAAGGAGCCTGTGAAGACCCAGTTCGGCTACCACATCATCAAGAGGACAAAGTAACTCCCCACAAGAAGGCATCAAACAGCCTCTTTCTATCTTTTATCAAATCCCGGTAAACCTCACATTCCAGCCAACAATTTGGGCAATCAAGGTTTTGTATTCGTTCCCGTGCCTCCCACGCGCTCGGTGAAGCCAGAATATCCTCAAGGCTGTTTTGATAGATGTTACCGAGTCTCTGATTCATAACTAGACAGGGATAGACATCACCTACGGTATCGATGTATACTGATTCACTTGCTGCTGAGCATGTTAGCGATCTGTCGCCTTTGATAAAATTTTTCGCTCCATTGATGTATGCTAGGTTTGTGACTGATCTGAGAACTCCTTTTTGGTTTTTGAGGTTAATCGCAATATAGTCAAGATAAGGGATAATCTGTTCAGGCGATAACGCATCCTGTTGCTCTGTGTTCTTGTAGTAGTGTTCGCTAAAGTTTATGGGTCTGAAGCTGAAATCGCTGCCCAGTCTATAGGCGATCTTCTGCACAATCGGAGCATAAACATAGTTCTCGTCTGTAAGGGTGAAGCCTGTAGTAAGTCCAAGCCCATGTTTCTCCTTTAATTCACTCAGGTTCTTGATGGTCTTGACCGCGTTCTTGAAACCATCAACTACTCCTCGTTGGGCATCATTAACCTGTGCATCCCCATCGAGAGAAACCGTGATCCCGAGCTTGGCTCCTTCTATCTTGTTTAGCATCAGTCTTGTTGTTTTCCTAATCTCATCGGGGAGCAACCCGTTTGTTGGAATCCATATCATGGTATCCGGTACGGCATTATGCACGATCTCAACAATTTCAGGTAGATCGGTTCTGAGGAAGGGCTCTCCTCCTGTCAACTGGATAAAAGTAAGGTCTTTTAGGGTCTCTTTGTTCTCTTGGAAAAATGATTCTATTTGTTCTAGATGGGGTTCCGGTCTCGGCTCAGTGTTCCATATGTTACACATTTTGCATCTGCCGTTGCACTTGTCTGTAATAGAAAAGTTGGATATGGCTCGGAGACGGGCATCCATTAGAATCACTTAAAGATAATATAATGTAGTCGTTAAGGTTTTAGGGTTTACGACTCATTGAAGGGTATGAAGCACTTAGGAGTGGATCATATCCACTTTTTCGCCACAGACCTTGATGAGGCAGTCAAGTTCTACACTGATCTGGGATGTACCCTTGTGAGACGCTTTGAGCATGGGGGAAGAGAAGCAGTCCAACTCAGAACCCAGTTCGGTATGACCATAGACATAAACAAGACACGAGCAGCTGACAACCCGGGTTACAGCCACTTCAGTGTCCTTGTTGATGATATTGAGGAAGCGCATAGGGAACTGGAGTCCAAGGGCTACTGGGTTGATGGTCCTGTCTATAATGAGGACACCAAGCGTCATATTATCACTGTACGTGATCCCAATGGTTTCCTTGTGCAGATGGTTCAAAAGGAGTAGGCTTATCCGAGTATAGGTTTCTTCTTTACTGGGATATTTGTATGAAGGTTTACGTGGTATGCGACCTCGAAGGCGTCGCAGGGATAGTGGACTTCAAGAAACAATGCATGGAGGAAGGAGCATACTATCAACAAGCCATCAGGGTAGCCACACAGGAGCTAAACGCCCTCATAGACGGATTGATCGACGGCGGCGCCACAGAGGTATATGCTTGGCCGGGGCACGGTGATTTCCCCGGTGGCATCGATTTTGAGTTGATCCACCCAGAATGTAAACTGGTGATGCATGCAGGTGATGGTGGTCCAGCGGGGATTGACTCCAGCTTTGACGCCATGGTGCTTCATGGTTTCCATGGTATGGCGGGTGCGTCTAATGGGGTGTTGAGTCATAGTTTCTACCCGTTGCCCCGGAACATCTGGTTCGATGACAAAAAGGTAGGTGAGATCGCGTTAAACATCTACAGCTTCGGGGAACATGGTGTACCATGTATAATGGTGACTGGAGACCAAGCAGCAGCAGACGAGGCAAAAGCGATAGTACCAGATATTGAACAGGTTCCTATCAAGTGGGGTTTAGCTGAGAAAGAGAAACTCGGAGCATTGACAGTACGTCAAGCCATTAGTCTGAGCCCTGAGAAGGCAAGGGAAAAGATACGTGAAGCAGCAACGAAAGCCATGCAGAAACTCTCACTGATAACGCCTGTGGTGCAGAAGACACCATTCAAGCTCAAAGTAGAGTTTATTGAGGAGAAATACGCTGACTCCAAGTCTGGGTTCCCCGGTGTCAAGAGACTGGACTCGGTGACCATCTCTAAAGAGTGTCATAGTCTAGCTGATGTGGTATTCTAAGTTTCACAAGGGTCCCTCATGCAGGGATAACCTCTATTTTTATTACCCGTCACTTGGGTGCATTTGTGTTGGGATACTGTTGGTTGAGTCGCCTAGTCACTTGTATTTGAAGCAGGTTGGTATGCTCTGGCTGTATAATCAGATGTGCCATATGGTGGAGACCGAGGTTAAACTAAACCAGCTTGGGCTCCTCAGATATCTTGAACTGGATAACAAGAAGGTGATTGATGTTGTGGGTGTTAGTCTCAAGTATTTTCCTTGGAAAAAACGCAAGATACAAGACGACCACATTGATGACTTTGAGCTTGTAAAGCCCGAGAAATACGAGATCGGGTACAATATCCTACGTGGAATCGAGGTCAAGGTCAGTAAAAGCGACTTCAAGAACGGCTTCATCTGCACAGGCACCAACTACAACTACGTATTGACACCAACCAAACTCATCAGCCCAAGCCTACTTCCACAAGGTGTCGGGTTAATCGAGTACAACCGGTACAAGTTTGAGGTTGCAGAGAATGACCTTGAAGAGCACCCTGCGGGACGCCCATACACCATCAAAGGTCTTAGAGTAGTAAAACGAGCCCGGTATCGCCACCTACCCCAGTTTCACATAGACCATGTAATTTCAACCATAGCCCAGCGTAGAACCGAGACAAGAAACATGATATACAAACAAGTGATTGACGGGTTTGCTGACCCAGAACTAGTATATTGTGTCGCTACTTAGTAGATCTTCTATACCCTTGAGCCTGTTCCTGAGTGTAACCTCTGTGGTTCCAGCTGCCTCTGCAATATCCTTCTGGATACGCTTATCATTGGTCTCGATGCTCGCCTTGTATAAAGCGGCTGCTGCTAGGCCCCGTGGGTCTTTGCCTGTGAGTCCACGGTGTTTCTTGGCTTCTCTGAGCAAGTCTACTGCGTATTGCTGGGTCTTGGGTTCTAGTTCTAGTTTGGATGCGATGCTGGGGATGAACTTCATTGGGTCATCCACTGGCATCTTGAGGTTTAGCTCCTTTATCAAGAGCCTGTATGTTCTGGCTACCTCGGCGTGGTTTCTGGTTGAGAGTCCTGTGATCTCGGGAAGGGGTCTTGGTAGAGATAAGTGTCTACACGCTGCGTAGAGGCTTGCGGCAACAAAACCGTCTATGCTGCGTCCACGTAAGAGATCGGCTTTCAACGCTTTTCTGTAGATTAGTGCTGCTCGTTCCTTGACGTTCTGCGGGATATGTAATTGTGTCGCGATCCTGTCCAGCTCAGCCATAGCTGTGCTGAGGTTTCGCTGCTCTGTCTCATCAAATTTAGACCGGTTATCGAATCTCCGCAGACGAGTCATCTTTATCCGGGTCTCGTTCTTGAGACGGTTACCATTGTGGTCTCTGTCGGGTCTGAATATTGTTGATAGTCCTTTATCGTATAGTGTGTAGCTGTAGCCGAGGCCTGTCCTACTTCGGTTGTTGCGTTCGGTTGTCGTGAAGGCTCTCCACTCGGGTCCCTGATCAATGATGTTGTCTTTTACTACGAGTCCACATCTCCCGCAGACTTCTTCTCCGGTCTCGTAGTCGATTACTATTTTTTCGCTTCCGCAACTATTGCACTTTATCGTGAGTAGCCTCCGAACCTAAAAGGTGCCAGTCTTTTATGAGGCTGGAATTTTTGATTATAAGGGTGCCGTGTACAGTTTGCTTCACTTGGGGGATAAGCTTATTAGCTGTGTTCACTTGTGTTCAAAAGTAACTTGAAATTCCATGACCCCTACGCGAAAGGTAATACTATTACCCGTACCATCAGGATCGATGAAGGATATGATGATATTCTAAAACAGGAATCTGATAGGCATGGAATCAGCGTCAACCAGATAATGGACCAGCAGATCAGACGCTATGTAGAGACATACAGGTTCTTCGAGAAAACAAACGCGGCGACACTATCAGCAAGCACACTGCACGCTATAATGGAAGAACTAGATGATGAGACCATCAAGAGGGTAAGCGTCGAGTTGGGCAAGGAACGTCCCCATGAGCTTATGCTCAGAAGAGGTATACAGCCAACCTATGAGACTTCATTATGGTATATTCAAGAGGTGCTAGGCGATCACAGCGGCTGGTTTAACGCGTTAATTAGTAGACGGGGCGAATATGAGAATATCAACCTTAGTCATGCCTATGGGTATAAGTGGAGTCTATTTCTGAGTGGTTATCTCAAAGAGTTGTTTGAGGAGGTTCTTGAAATTAAACCAGAGGTTACTGTGCTCTCTGCTTCAACAAACTTCAGTTTCAAGATCAGAGATATTGAGAAAAAATGGGGCACAATACGGGTCCAAAAAGACGTTTAGGCGTTACCTTTAATACAAGAAATCCCTCAAGTGTCTGTAAATTAGACCAATGGTGAATATGAATGGCATTTAAAATGGCAAAAGTCGGTGAACTGAAAGAGGGAGCATACGCCATCATTAATGATGAGCCGAGTCAAATCAAACAGATCACAAAAAGCAAACCAGGAAAACACGGAAGCGCAAAGTTCAGATGCACCGCCATCAGTCTCTTCGATGGAAGAAAACAGAGCTACGTCGCAAGCACAGACACAAACATCCAGATACCCATCGTTGACAAACGCAGCGGACAGATCGTAAGCGTCTCTCCAGCGAGCATCCAGCTCATGGACCTTGAAACCTATGAGATGACTGACGTCAACACTCCTGATGACCCAGAGATCGCGGATAAGATCGAGGCGGGCAAGGAAGTCGAGTACTGGATCATCATGGATCGGGTAAAGATCCAGAGAGTCAAGAACTGAAGGCGCCTAGATGAAGAAGGTTCATCAAATCAGACTACGCCCCGGCATGACCGTGGGTGAACTGGCTGAGGAGATGCGTCTCACTGGGGTAATGCAAGGTGGACGAGTCGGCAGAGCCGCTGACATAGTCGCCGAGATGTTTAGCGACCCCAGTTATACTGTTTTTATCACACTTAGCGGACCACTGGTACCCGGTGGTATGCGTGTTATACTGCGTGACCTCATCAGGGACGGCTATGTGGACGCGATTATGACCAACGGAGCCAACATGGTACACGATATCGTAGAGTCCATGGGGCGAACCCACTATATTGGCACCACGAATGTGGATGATGAGAAGCTCTACGCGGAGGGCTACAACAGAGCCTATGATATCTTCATTGAGAATGATACTTTTGTTGATATTGAGAGCTATGTTGGTAAGCTGATTGATGATATCCCAGAGGAGAAACGAGACGGCATCGCCATCCACGAGTTCCTCCACGAGATAGGAGCACGCATTACAGACGAGGAATCAGTGCTCAAGGCAGCCGCAGATAAGAATATCCCCATATTCAGCCCCGGTTTCCTAGATTGTATGTTAGGCATACCTCTTTGGTTGTATAGTAAGCAGAAGAAACTGGTGTTCAATCCCCTCAAAGACTTTGATCTGCTAGGGGATATGGTGTTTGACGCCGAGAAATCAGGTGCAATCATCTTGGGTGGAGGCACCCCAAAACACCATACACAGTACATGCATACACTACGCGATGGCTTAGATGCCGCGATACAGTTGAGCAGTGCACGTGTTGAAGACGGAAGCCTCAGCGGAGCACCTCTAAGAGAATCAATTACATGGGGTAAGCTCAGAAAAGGACAACTAGCAGATAAAACAGCGACGATTTTCGGTGAGGTAACAAGCCTTTTCCCGTTGATTATCGCTGCTGCGTTAGAGAAAATAGAGAAAAGCTAAGCCAATTCTTTGGCATGCTCTTTTCCTTTTGTCAGGTTCAATAGTTTCTGGTATGCAACGTCCCAGCTACGTGTTCGTAAACCACAGTCGGGGGTAACCCACACCTTCTCTTTGCCAACTAGATCAGCAACATATAGCACACGGTCACGAACTAACTCTGGACTCTCGATGAAATCCGTGTGAATATCAATGAACCCCGGAGCATACGCACCCTTGTAACCGTTATCAAGGAAAGCTGTCAACCCATCATATCCGGGATGGCTTGGACCCGTCTCGTGTATGTCTCGGTTGGCGAACTCTAGGCTCAACTGGCTGCATTTCTTGAGACTGGGCACGTATTGAGCTAGTAGATCATAGTTGCTGAAGCAGTTGTGGAGACTGAACTCTATTTCAAAGCCTTCTGTGAGCCTATTATAGGCGTCAACGAATAGTTCCATCTCTTCTGGGGTCTCTTTTGTGGTTACTGCTGGTTCATCTATCTGAATCCATTGTACTCCGGCGTCTACGAGTTTCTTGAACTCTGGTCTGAGGGCTTCATCAACGATGTCAAAGATTAGTTCCTTGCGTGCCTCGTGGCGTCGCCGTGGGAAGCTCTTGATGTTGCTGTGTTTCTTCTCATAATACTCGTTGTAGGTCCAGTCTGTGAGTGTGTATGGTCCAGTTATTGGTACCTTCAACGGTAGACTGGTCTGGTGTTTCACTGACTCGTATTCATCAAGATAGTAGGGTTGCTTGTAACTCACTTTATCGATAACGCTTGCCTTCTTGAAGTATCTGTAGTCAAAGCTCTTTATCCAGCCGCTGAACTTGAATCCGCTGAGGTTCCTGATGACATGCTCATACATCTCGACGCGCCACTGCTCACCATCATAAACATAGTCTAATCCAGCCTTCTCAAACATCTTCAAGACATACAGGGCACTGAGGTCAACTATCTCCTGTTTTCTGTTTGGGGAGTTGCCTTTGAGAACCTTCTCCACCATATTGTAGTCAATATCTAGTATGGTTGCCCATTTCTTTGCGTCATCAAAGTCAGTTTGATTCAGTTTACTACCCGCATACCCTTTGACCCTCCAACTGGGTTTAGATATGCTACCGATCTCGTATGTTGGGAATAGTTTACTCATCGCTGTTCCTCCTTCAGCTTCTGGGCTACCTTAGCCACTGTCGCTATCTTGTGCTGACCCTCATCCCATGTGAGGAAATCTAGGTCACAGTTTGTCGCCACCATGAGACTCACCGGACTAGTTGCATCAATCACCTCGTTACAGATAGAGACAAGCTCCTCTGGGTCTTCCTGTAACGTGTTACGAGCATCTACCAAGCCAAGGGAGACACCACCCTTGAAGCTATACTCCTTGACAACCTCAGCATCAGTCTCATAGTAGTCGATGCCAATATCATCAACCTTCCACTCAAGAACATCAGCCAATACAGGCGTAATATCCCCGAAAAAGGTCTGGAGCCCAGTCCTTGCCTTAACTCCACTTGTGGCGGTCTCAACAGCCGATGCGATTGCTGGAAGCTCGTCTTTTCTTGGGGCGGTCTTGTGGTAGACTAGCGCTGGATCACTCAGCTGGATGTATTTGTATCCCTGCTGTTCAAGTGCTTTGATCTCTTTGTTGATTATCTCTGCGATGTCTTGAAGTAAATCAGCTTCATTATCATAATACTCGTTCTTGGAGAGCTTCACAAACGTATACGGGGCTGGCAATACTGCCTTATACTCACCCTCAGGTAGCAAGTCCAGATATGTCTCATTGAAGGGAGCATCCCCCTCAACTTTGCCCTTGATCACAGGGATTCGATAGAATGTGTTATTGTTGTACCACCTGTAGAGTTGCCCAGTCTCGACTCCCCTGAGCTTGGTGGTGAAGGGTCTTAGTAGGTCTTGTCGCCGCAGATACCCATCGTTGATGTAGGTTAAGCCCTGCTCCAACTGATAATCTATGACCTCTTGTGTGTATGTTCGGTACGCGGACTCTAATTCTTCTTTTGTTATTCTTGACCTGTCAAATTTTCTGGTCTCGGATATGAGACGCGACGGTCTTGGTAAAACTCCTGAAACACTGCTCTTTATGTTCATTTTTTCAACTCCTTTACTAGTCTGCATCCAAGCTCATCGCTACCGATGGGCATAATATGGAAACCAAGGGGGTAATCAACCCCCGCTTTTAATACATCAGCCATCTCCGATAACTCGGAAACCATGGCTGACTCAAAATCATCTGCATCAGTAAGCCTACGCTTGGTGGCTTCACTGATGTTTATCCCGGGCATCCTGCTGATGGATTTAAACCGCTTAGCAGAAGCTACAGGGGCTAGCCCCACTTGAATAGGGGGATGTGTCGCATCACCAAGTGATGCTATGAAGTCTATGACCTCCAGTGGGTCATATGTGATCTGGGTTATGAAGAAATCAAAGCCGCTATCAATCTTGGACTTGAAGGTATCAACCTCATTTGGTCGCCCAAGCACAATGGCGCCCCCTATGTTGAAGTCGGTGGGGGTCTCGATGCTTCGATTGTTCCCCTTGTCCTTCGCGGTGCCATTGTTCAAACCCTTCACGATACTGCACAAGTCCTTACTCTTAACTTCCCATACTCCCTTAAAGTCGTCCTTCTTACGCGGAGTATCACCTGTAATGATAAAGACGTCTCTGAACCCAAGCATATGAGCACCAAGCAACTCGCTTTGAAGCGCCAAGAGGTTCCTGTCCCGACAGCTTAGATTGGGTACGATAGGCACGTTGAACTCTTCCCGAATATAACTCCCATACACGATGGGACTGATCCTCATAGTCGCCATGGGGTTATCAGTAATAGTTACCCCTGAGAGATAACCCTGAATCGCCTTAACAGGCTCCAAATGGTTGATGCTACAGCCACGCGGAGGAACTATCTCATAGGTTATTGGGTGAGAGACGTGCAGATGTTCATAGAACATTCTACACCTCCTCAGTCAAGAAATCCTCTGGACCGATAGTAGTCGCTGTGTATTTCTTGAACTCGTTACCCGCTAATTCAGCGATAAAGTCGCCGTCCCACCACTCAAACGTGGTTATGTCCTCATGGACCACCATGATGTGTGGGATTCCTGCCTCTACTGAGGTTACCTCACCTACCTTCAACGGTATAGTTTTCTCCGCACCATCCTCAACGAGCACATAATCCGCTTTTCCTGAAAGCAGTAACGTGTACTGGGTGTGTGGGTGGATATGGTTTCCCCGGTAGCTGCCTACCTTTGTCTCAAGTACTGAGTAAAATTTTCCATCTCGCTTGAAGGCATAGCCCTCGCCAATGCCGTCAAATGTTCCCCATTCTTTTAGATTTAGACTGAGTGTTGTTTCCTCTCCTGTTGGATACCGGTATGCCTTTATTCCTATATTTATTGATTTTTGACAACGTGATTCCCATGGGAATATGGTATAGACTCTAAATATGCCATAAATAATACAAGCTAACCAAAAATATTACACAAAGAATAAATACGATGAGAAAATTCCTACAGGCATGCTCCCAGCAATAGAAATCATTCCTGAACGCAGAAGAAAACTAGGACTAACCCAGAGCCAGCTAGCTGACCTCGCAGGGGTCAGCCAGAGCTACATCGCAAAGCTGGAGGCTGGAAAAATTGAGCCAAGTTACCTCAAGGTGAAATCAATCTTTGAGAGCCTTGACAAGCTTGAGCGCAAGAAAGAGGTGCAGGCGGTAGAGATCATGTCCGAGAACCCTGTCATCGTCCAGCAGACAGCCACAATACAGGAGACAGTAGAGATAATGCGGAGGAATAATTTCAGTCAACTGCCAGTGTTTGACGGTGACAAAGCAGTGGGAGGCGTAAGCGAGAGAACACTCCTAGACCAGATACTCTATAACGATGATGGGGTGCCAGCTAACAGAAAGCAGGTCATGGATATAATGGATGAGAGTTGGCCTATGGTTAGCGAGGATGCGCCGTTGACCTTGTTGTCTAATCTGTTAAAGTATTATCCGGCTATACTTGTTCAGCGTCAGGGTCAGGTTGTAGGCATTATTACCAAGGCTGACCTCCTCGGAGTATTCAGCGGATAAACAAATTTCTTTTTGTTACTACAAAACGGTTAAGTAATCGTTTAAGTGAGCCTCAGAATATATACCTAATTTTATAGTAATTAGATTCATCTAAA
>JAOZIG010000056.1 GCA_026014515.1 Candidatus Bathyarchaeota archaeon
AATCCATATCTCACCAATATACCTGTCCCCATCCCAGACACCAGCAACAAATCTTTCGCGTTTGGTCCACTCAGCCCGGTGTTTTCTAGCTTTAACCTCCGCCTCCTCCACGGACTTGAGACCCGCTATATCCTCGGCGGTTCCTTTGAGATGTTCACGATTATTGTTTCGCTGGGCTAGCTCGTAGATGGCGGGCCCGTCACCTTTCTGGTATCTCCGTATAATTGTATGTTCAGTCTGTATAGCTTCGGGGATATCCTTGAGCAAGTACTGGTCTTTGGTGGTCATCCCGTTACTGTGGTTGCATGGAGAAATGAAGTTTATCATGTTGCTTATTTTCTGTAGATGAACTCTATCACGTGTTCTTCTCCAAACTCTTCTGAGATGTGAACCACTCGGTTGAAACTTATCTGAGTGAATCCGAGGGGCTTGAAAACCATCTCTATCTCATCAACGGTATAGGCTCTTGAATACATATCCTGACCCATAATATTGGTGAAAGCCTCAGATTCAGCGTCTTCCACAACATCAACAGGCTCATTCAAAGCCAAGAAAAAGTATCCACCATCAACCAAAGAAGAGTAAATCCGCTTAGCAGTCTCCCTAAACAAATCCGGAGATAACAAAAGCATAGAGAAAGACGAAAAAACGCCATCAAATTCTCCCCTATACTCTATCTGGTCCATTGACTTTCTGTGGAACATTGCCTCTGGGACATTCCTTGTTGCTACCTTTACCATCTCTCCTGAGAGATCAACACCAACAACCCTGAAACCGTCATCAACGAGGTTCCTGTCATGAGGAAGCCCTGTACCGCAGCCCAAGTCCAATACTTTTCCATTCTCTGGAAGCAGTCTCTTGAACTCAACAAATGTTTGGCTTAGTTCTTGACTTGTTCTATCATCGTATCCTTCAGCGAGTTTGTCCCATGCACGTTTGTTCAAGCCAATGATGTCCTTCAAACGACCCACCGATGTATAACGTATGCTTCAGGATAAAGCAGTTCCCAGCGAAAACACTGCGATTATTGGAGTTAATCGATGATTTTATCACCCATACCCGGTTAATCATATTGAGTTGTATGGGTAGACTAGAGGATAAAGCACTAGATTATGCCAGTAAAAAACACAGGGGTCAACTTGATGACCGTGGACGACCATATTTCTTCGCACATGTTATTCAAGTGTACAATGTATTGCAGGACGTGACTGATGATGAGGCTACCCTATGCGCAGGACTGCTTCACGATGTTATAGAGGATACAGATACCACGTATGAGGAGCTTGTACACGAGTTCACCAAGGAGATCGCTAACCTAGTCATGGAGGTAACACACGAAGGCGGAGGACTCAAAGAACATTACTTCCCCCGACTCCATAGCAGGAAAGCCATCATGGTCCAGTTCGCAGACAGACTAAGCAACATGTCCCGTATGAGAGACTGGCCCGGGGATATTCAACAATGGTTCCTTGAGGACAGCCGTTACTGGCGAACTACTCCAATGGAGGATGAGTCTGAATGAGTCACCGAGAGGAAAAGGCACTAGAGTTTGCCAGCATCAAACATGAGGGTCAGCTGGATGATCAGGGCAGACCCTACTTCAT
>JAOZIG010000536.1 GCA_026014515.1 Candidatus Bathyarchaeota archaeon
AAAGGAGCGGTTGATGGATTCCATGAAGAGCCTATGCTACGTCAGGAAGAGTGGGGGAAGCCGTTGGTTCTTGAAACCGTTATGGTGACTGTATCATCATTCAGCCCAGTGATTTTATTATAGATCTCTTCAGGTACCCTCGGTGGCGCTCCTGTATAGTCTTTGATCTTTAATCTTCGATAGCTGAGGAGGAGGTTGCTGCTTTTCGCTGGCTTTGATTCAAGTAGATATTTTTTGACTGCGGGTTTGATCTCGGGTATGTCTAATTCTGTGCTTATGAGTATCTTGGGATTCTCTATCCTACTCTCTAATGGTATTGTGAACTCACAGTCTTCAACGAGTCTGACCATGCATGCTAGATAGTAGCCTGATTCCAGCTCCTCATGAGATAATAGCTTATCCGGGAGAAGACTGCGCTTCTCAACTTTCCCCTTATCAAGAATAACTCTACATTTTCCGCAGAGTCCTTTGCCTCCACAGAGAGCCTCTACATGTATACCTTCTTCTTGAAGTCTATGTAGTAGTATGTCGCCTTTTTCTGCGAAAATTTCTCTGTTTATCGGGTTAAGCAGGACGCGTATACTCAAAATATCTCATATGGAGTACGCTTAGATGTTTAAAAAGAGTTAACCAAAGAAGAACAAGTATTATACCGGCTACCATAGATTCCAGTATATGATTCTCGGTATCTCAGGAAGCCCACGCAGTAAATCAACTGAATATGTCTGTAAACAGGCACTCCAAATGCTCGACGAACTAGGCTACGAGACAGAGTACTGGAGCGTCAAGGGAAAACAGATCAACTTCTGTACTCACTGTGACTATTGTAAGAAGGGTGAAGGCTGCGTATTCAACGATGATATGCGATCCCTATATCCATTGCTTGAAGAGGCTTCAGCATATGTGGTTTCAACACCAGTCTACAATGGTAATGTAAGTGGTCAACTCAAGACAGTCATGGACCGATGCAGGGCATTATTCTCAAGAAACCATAAAGTGTTCAGGTATAAACCGGTAATCGCGATAGCGGTAGGTGGAGACCGAGCAGGTGGGCAGGAAACCGCGATTAAACAGATATCAGACTTCTATCTGATGAACGGAGGATTACCCATCAGTGGAGGCACATTCGGAGCTAATCTAGGCGCATCCTTCTGGTCAAAAGACTCTTTGGAGGGGGTTATGGAGGATGAGGAGGGCTTTAGAAGCCTCCAGAAGACCGTGAAACGCTTGGACAAATACATCAAGGAGAATAAAAAATGAAGATTGCTTGGGGGGTAACGGGAAGCGGAGACCGGTTCAGGGAAACCTACGAGGTTATGCGAGAACTCAAGGACAAACATGGAGACAAATTAAGTATCCATGTGTATCTCTCTAAAGCCGCTGAGCTTGTAGCAAAATACTACAAGCTAACCGAGGAACTGAAGGGCTTCGATAAATACAACGTTGAGGTTGACGCCAATACGCCTTTTCTATCTGGTATGCTTCAGTCTGGTCGCTACGATCTTCTGATCATCGCGCCAGCTACCAGTAATACTGTGGCGAAGATTGTGGTGGGTGTTTCTGATACCTTGTTGACGAATGCTGCGGTTCAAGGTGTCAAGGG
>JAOZIG010000410.1 GCA_026014515.1 Candidatus Bathyarchaeota archaeon
GCTATATCAGTGACCCACAGGTTTTTCGTCTGCACCAGATACAATAAATGTGTCCAATAGATGGAAACGTCACCTCAAACCATTGATCCTAGTCACATTAGCAGTCTTTTTACTCGGGTTATCAGTGTGGAGAACCCAACAGAGACTAAACGCGACCCAACCACGAGCCATAATCATCGATCCACTCCACAACATACCAACAGAACTAAACTTCACAGAAAAAGCCAGTGAACTGTTACTGTCCAATGGCTACAAGGTGAATACAATAATCGGGGATGAGGTTACAGTTGAGGCTTTGAAGCAAGTATCCGACCACGAGTTGGTGGTTTTACGGGTTCATAGCGGTATCTTTGATGAAGGGGTCTGGTTTTTCACATGCGAGGAGTTTGATGGCTCAAAATACGTCCTAGAACAGCTATCAGGAGAAGTACATATCGCCACATGCCCCAGTGACCCCCGGCTCTTGTTCGCGGTTGGCTCTCGTTTTGTAGCGCATTACCTGAGAGAACTTGACGGGTCTTTGGTGGTTTTGATGGGGTGTGATGGTTTATCGGAGAGTGATCTCGCGGGGGCTTTTGTTGAATCTGGAGCGGTTGGTGTGGTGGGGTGGGATGGTCCTGTTACGTTGGATGCCAGTGATGAGGCGGTTTTGGGGTTTTTGGAGTTGTATTTAGGTGGTGTTGATGTGGGGGATGTTGTGGATGTGGTTTCTGGTGATGTATTTAATGCGAGTTTGGTGTTTTACGGGGGCTGAATATCTTTCACCGGTTACTGTGGATTGAGGTACTCGGTGACTGTACCGTTAATGGTGCTCTGAGGTGACAAACTATGGGGGAAATTGAAACAAACCAAATTATTCATGATTATAATCCTAACACTAGCGATCCTAACAACAGCAAAAACAGCATCAGCCATACCATCAGGATACCAGTCATTCTACGTTCTAGGTAACAGCACCATGATCGTCATGGAGGCAGTAGACGAAGCATTCGGACTGGACACCGAAGACGCCGAGCCATCAAGCATATTTAGCGTCGTCTCATACCAAGACGGCACAACCATCTACATAGACCAAAAAGGCAACGGATACGGGTTCAACCAACTAACATTCACAGGAGCAGACGCAGTATTCCAACTCGACAAAGGCGGAGTAATCACCTTTGACAACCAAGCCACACCATACTACAGCATCACCCCACCGGGCAGTGGAGCCCTCATATCAGGGACACTGGACAACCCCGGTGAAAACAGAGAGGGCATAGATGGGGGGGACTACTTCTTCGTAGCAGGCGGACCCTTGACAGTGTTCAGGGGAGTCACTGATGCCAGAACCTCACTTGGCAACGGCAACTATGTTGCCGGTATGTGGGAGCTTTATAGCATCGAGGAGGGTGGCGAGGAAGCCCAGAAACAGTATATCGTGCCCTGTGGTGAGAACACCACTGACACTGAAGACTTTGCTGGTCCACTGGAGGGCAACGGGGGCACCTTTGTGGTGGTCCAGAGTACAGAGGATGATACCCTTGTGAATTACACCAAGAAGGGGGTACCAGACCAGAAGCTGCTTCAGCGTGGTGATAGCTTTGTTATCGCCCACGTAA
>JAOZIG010000420.1 GCA_026014515.1 Candidatus Bathyarchaeota archaeon
TGACGGGAAGCCATCTCCACATGTACATCAAGCACGCTTGGACCCTCACCGAGACCCATGGCACCTATCTTTAGTTCGTTGAGTTTCTCATAGAGTTCCTCTTCGATTTCAGCCACCTTCGGGTTACTGTTTCTAACTTTGAATGGTTTTAGTAACGCATTCTTCGCTAGCTTCATGCAGAGGTCTTCACCGCCACCTACTCCTACTCCTACGAAGTACGGTGGACAGCCGAGACTTCCAGCTTTGGCAACGGCTTCAACTACGAACTGTTTGACACCTGTGATGCCTAGTCCGGGTTTGAGCATTCTATGTGCCGCCACATTTGTGCTACCTCCTCCTTTGGGCATGGCGATAATCTCCATGCTGTCTCCGGGCACTAGGTCCCAGTAGATAATAGGCACATAGCCATCTAATCCGACATTATTACCTGTATTACCCTTGAACATATCAACAGCGTTAGGTCTGAGAGGTATCTGCTCTGTGGCTTTCTTAGTTGCCTCAATTAGTATTTCTTTGAGTTTTGATCTTAGCGGGAACTTGTCTCCTACTTTAACCATGAAGGCGACGATTCCTGTGTCTTGACACATTGGCTTTGAGCCGCTTCTGGCGATATCAGCGTCTTCTAGTATGTTCTTAAGCTGTGATACTCCAACAGATCCACTGGTTTCCTTCATGAGGCGATCCATTTCCTCAACATATTCGACAGGTAACTCTGTAGCAGCGATCCTGAGTAACTCAACAGCTGTGTCTTCGACTATTTTTCCAAGTTTGCTCATTTTTTCATCTCCTCCATGATACGATCCCTGTTTGCATTCACCTTGGCTCCGACATCTGCAGTAAGGTTGGCTCCATGAGTATCAATGGTAACGATCATCGGTCCAAAGTTCTCAACTTTGTAGACCCAGAGGCACTCAGGCATACCAAGTTCATCAAGCCAGAAAACATCCTCAACCTCTTTGATCCCACGAGCAGCGAGCAACGCTGCACCTCCAGTGAAGGCACCATAAACGCATCCATGTTTTTGGCATGCTTTGCTGGTTCTTTCACCCATCCCGCCTTTTCCTATTATTATAGCGGGTTTGAATACCTCGATAAAGTTGTCTTGGAAAATCTCCATCCGTGCACTAGTGGTTGGCCCAGCTGCTACAACCTGCCATTTACCATCAGCGCCCTTCTTCATGATGGGACCACAGTGAAATACGCCTCTCCCAGTAAAGCTGACTGGAGGCTCTTCGCCTTTCTCATGCATTTCAAGGGCTTTCAGGTGAGCCTCGTCTCTGGCTGTGATAATAGTGCCAGTGACGTAAACCAAATCACCGGCTTTGAGTTTACGGATATCCGCTTCCTTGACCGGTGTATTAAGATAATACTCCAATTTAACCGAGAATAAATACGCGTTGAAGGTTTAGAGTTTTCGGGCTAAGCGAGGAGCCCGTATATGTTTAAACCCATCAACCATATGCCAATCAAGATACCAAGCCATCTTTTCGGTATCTTTGAAGTCACCCAGCCCGCAATAGGAGTCAAAATAAGCCCACCTATAATCATGGGTAGGGTCATATTCCATAGAAAACTCTCAAAACCTATGGTAACTCCAAA
>JAOZIG010000293.1 GCA_026014515.1 Candidatus Bathyarchaeota archaeon
GCGGAGAACAACGTTCCCGTCAGCAACACCACCACCCAAAACAATCTCGCATCCCCGCCCTGCATATTACCCGGGTATCATGGCGGGGATCCTCGGATCCCGTGCCTCCTCAAGTGTCACATTACGTGATCTTCCGAGCTACGTAATGTCCATTCACGATGCTGCCGCCGTGGGTATCTGGTTGGTGGGGGTTAAGCCCCCTCAACCGATCAAGCGGATTGGCGTCACCAACGTATCACGCCGTAAGTCCTTGGACTATTACGAGCGTATAGAACGTGGTGAAATCGTGATAAATCCAATGGCGACCTCACAACTCTGGATAACTCCAGGTTATGAGGTGTCCGGAGGCGTCCGGACAGGCACGCGGGCCACACTGTATAACAGTGATCCCGTGGGTCCTGCCACCAAGTATGGGTGTGGTCGTGATTTGTGGAAATTACCGACCGGTGCTCTAGTTGCGGAGAACAACGTTCCCGTCAGCAACACCACCACCCAAAACAATCTCGCATCCCTACAGGCCATCTATGGCCTCTATTCGGGAGCGGACTTGTCACTTGTATCGCAAACCACAAAGTACGATTGGTCTACTCATACCGCGGCGCATCTCTGCGCTGCGATTGATAACCATATCAGTACACTTCCTCGGAGCAACACTATGATCACCTCTACGGTCTCAGACCTGCGAGGTGGTACCTATGACGTGTTAACTGATCTCGCAGAATTTGCAGAGACTTACAGTTATGTCATGGGGTGTGTGGTTCGTATACTCTCGGAATATACCAATGTCAAGAAACGGATATCTGACAAGGGTAAGAGTATAAACAGGAAGACTAAACAGGCGAAAGCCAAAGGGAAACAAAAGACGGTGAAAAACCGCGCCCCTACCAAAGGGGAGATTGATGATGCTGCTTCCGAGTGGCTGGCGTACCGTTACGCTATGGGTCCTCTGATCCTGTCAATCAATAGTGCTATCGAATGGTTCAAAACCAAAGACCACGAGTACCAAAAGTACCGTGGCAACTTTTCTCATGGACCCCAGACTATCAAGTTCGGGGACTTTGAGGTTACCATCCCGGTCGTTAACGATCGGTGTTTTGGTAAGGTTAGATTCGATGGTCCAACAGCAGGCTTGAAACTGAACCCTCTGAGCACGGCTCTAGAGAAAGTTCCTCTATCATTTCTGCTAAACTGGGTTTGCAATATCGGTGATGTGTTAACTTCGTACTGGCCTCCCTCGGGAGCCAAACAAGAGGTTTACACATATTCGCGACAAGTACCTAATTCCGCCGTCACTGCTACCTTTCGAGGTAAGCCGGTGCAACTGGAATACGGGTACTACCGCATCGATACTATCGACCCTAGGGACCACATTAAGCTCACCCTTGAGCTTAATGTTTCGTGGAAGCGGATGCTTGATGCATTTGCTTTAACGTATGGCCCCGTTCGTAAAGCCGTTTACAAACGTGCTAATTCTTAACCTTCATCTGGAGCTATAATGCCCAAGACTTACGTTAATACCGGTTTCGTACCCGGCGCCATCGAATCTAACCTTACCATCCCGGTCGTAAACGATCGGTGTTTTGGTAAGGTT
>JAOZIG010000013.1 GCA_026014515.1 Candidatus Bathyarchaeota archaeon
TTGCCTTGGGTATGGCTTCCCTGAACTTTTTTGCTGAACCCGGGTACTGGGCATCAACCACCAACACATGCTCAGGTAGCTCGATAATACCCACGTTTCCACCTGTTTCACCGTCCCAGTTTGCGTAGACCTTGTCTGATACCTTGTGGAGTCTCATAAAATCACTAGGTATCTGTTGATTTATGCGTTGATAAGGCTATAGAAGGGATAGGTTTTTCAGATGAGCCTCAGTGTGCATGGTACCCATGAGTATCCAAGAGAAGATCAGGGAGATCGAAGACGAGATCGCCCGTACACAGGTCAACAAGGCGACCAACCGTCACCTTGGAGTACTCAAGGCTAGGATCGCAAGACTCAGGGAACAAGAAAGAGAACGTATCGAGCGAGGAAAAGGCCAAGTTGGTGATGGATATGCTGTCCGTAAGGATGGCGACGCTACAGTTGTATTACTCGGGTTACCCAGCGTCGGAAAAAGCACACTACTGAACCACTTAACCAACAGCAACAGCAAGGTTGGCGCCTATGATTTCACAACACTCACTGTAGTCCCAGGGGTACTCAAGTACAGGGGTGCCCAGATTCAGGTACTGGATATTCCCGGTATCATAAGGGGCGCCAGTGAAGGTAAAGGCCTTGGTAAGCGTATTTTGAGTACTACTCGTAGCGCTGATTTGTTGCTGGTGGTGGTTGATGTGTTTAATCCCGGTATTCGTGGGGTCTTGCTTGATGAGATTCGTAATATTGGTATTCGTCCTGATGAGAGTCCTCCGAATATTACTATTGAGAAGCGGGGTAGTGGTGGTATCATTATCACTGATCTCGTTGGTATGACTGAGATGGATGAGGATGGTATGAAGGAGATTCTCAGGGAGTACCGTTATCATAATAGCCGTGTGGTTGTCCGTGAGGACGTCGATTATGACCGGTTTGTTGATGTTCTCCTCAAGAACACCGTGTATATTCCGACGTTAACAGTGGTGAACAAGATCGATATGGTAGACCATGAATGGGTGGATAAACTAGGAGAGGATGTTGATTATGATTATGTCGCCATCAGCGCTGATAACGACATCAACCTAGAACAACTCAAGGAAACCATGTTCGAGAAACTAGACCTAATCAGACTCTACATGAGACCAAAAGGAGAAGACCCAGACTTTCAGGAACCATTAATCATCAAGAACGGGAGCACCATCGAGGATGTCGCGAATAAGATACACCGTAACCTCAAGAAGACCCTAAGATTTACCCGTGTCTGGGGTAAGAGCGTCAAGTTCGGTGGACAAAAAGTCGGTTTAAACCATCAACCTGTTGATGAGGATATAATTACATTCTATTAAGATACGTAGAACCCTGCTTCTGGGCTAACCATGTCAACTTGTACCATGGCGTTCATGGCACATACTAGCTCTGGGTGAAGACGAGCCACATCAACGAGACTCAGGATTCCTAGTACGTTGTAGTCGTCTTCTGTTTGCTCCAAGACTGGTAGTTTCTTGATCTGGTTCATCAGCATGAGTTCCACTGCTCGTTCAAGCAGTGTATCTGGACTGACTACTATGACGGGTTCGGACATAACATCACAAACGGG
>JAOZIG010000482.1 GCA_026014515.1 Candidatus Bathyarchaeota archaeon
GAATTTGACGCGGCACCTGATACTGAAGTGATCATGAGAATTCCTTACATTTACCCAGCTTTGGCTTTTGACCTTACAAGCGGTAAGAATGATGGTGGTCGTCTTGACATTGTCTGTTACAGCCCTCTTACTAGTGGTTCGGTCATGGGGAATATTTACTATTCCCTTGAAGATGTTGAGCTTGAATATGCTACTGAACCAGGTACATTTATTGCCCAGTCTGCTCCGTTTAGGCGGGGTAAGACTGTTGGTAAAGACCCTGGTGATAAGGAAGCTGCTGACATGGGGGTTCGTCCCGTGTCTAGCATGCTCTCATCCCTGGCTACAACAGCCTCTATCGGTGCTGAGATTCCCCTTATTTCGTCCGTTGCCGGGCCAGTTTCATGGGCTGCTAGCATTGCTGCTAAGGCTGCACATGCCTTTGGTTACGCTAAGCCTCTTAACTTGGCACCTCGCCTCCGAGTTTACGAACAAAATGACACTCATCGTATTAATTGTGATGGGGCTCACATGGCCGTGAACTTCGGAGTTTTTGAAGACAATAAAATCTGTCATGTCCCTGGCTTTGCTGGCTCCGATCTTGATGAGATGGCCCTTTCTGCTACGATTGGTAAGTACTCCTACATGAAATCGTTCGCATGGACCACTTCCATGAATGAGACAGTCAAAATCATTAATAATTTTGCTCTCCGCCCGTACAATAATCCTAGTCAAACTAGGACTTTGAATGTGGCCGGGAAGTCGTCTACAGTTTTTGACCTCCCTCCTTTCTCATATGTCTCGACTCTCTTCCAACTTTACCGAGGTTCTTTTAAGTTAAAGTTTAAGATTGTTAAAACCGAGTTCCATTCTGGTCGTCTTCGTCTCAACTATTACCTTCAAAGCGATCTTACTGAGGCTGGCAACCCCGATCATACATCGGCTAACGTCCATTCCAGTATTTTTGACCTCCGCGAGAGTAATGAATTCGAAGTCGTTATTCCTTACGGTGCTGCAACTCCTTACCTTCCTGTTGTTACCAACTATGCGCGCATGAACTTGTGCGTAGAAACCCCCCTACAGGCTATCGGGGATGTTTCTACCAGTGTCGACATTATTATGGAGATGTGTGCCGCTGATGACTTTGAGTTTGCTATGCCCGTTCCTGCACAGCTGATTCCCACCACTACGGCTTTCAGCAATGTGGAAGCACAGTCTGGCCTCGGTTCTACTTCTGAGCCGCTCCAGGATGCGCGTGACGCCGAAGTCACTATCGGCGGTGCGCACGTTGTACCTGACAATCACAACTCTGCCGAGATTTGTATTGGTGAGAAGATTCTTTCTTTCCGCCAACTTCTCAAGCGAATGAACAGGTATATTAAGCTTGTACAGAAGCAAAGGTTTTCAGGATCCTTGGAGTGGAACATCGTCCATGGTGCCAACATTGGTCCCTGGTCCATGCCCATCCCTAACTCTATCCAGCCGACCAATTATGAGAATACTTCTACTCTCAGTATTTGGACTGAGCCTGACTATTTTACGTACATTGGTTGTATGTTTTCTATGATGCGTGGTTCTATGCGCCTCGCTTATCGCGAGAAC
>JAOZIG010000197.1 GCA_026014515.1 Candidatus Bathyarchaeota archaeon
TTGCATAGAGTGGTTGGTAGTACTCTAGGCAAAAAGCTTCTCACCGTTTTCAACCATGTAATCGCTCACACTTTCTATCACAAACTTGGGATTCAGATTGATCCTAAGATGTACCGAAAGATGGAAAAAGGGTACGTCATGGTTGGAATCTGGGACGTTGCCACATTTGCTGATGGTTTAGCTGGCCTTCTCATTTTCTTAATGAAAGCGGGCAGACAAACCATCAGCAAACTATCTTACGCGCCTCTCCGCTCCTATTTGGACGACGCGAATCTGTAAGAAGTAGTAGGTTACAGGTGCAGTTGCATCCGAGGACCGCTTGGCAAGCTTATATGGTTACATTTTCAGTGTGGACCTGGTGGAACCCCACAGATAGTCCCAGTTCTATTGAGGTAACTGGGTATAGGGACAACCCCCTGAATAATAGGTCTCCAAGAAACAGATACACACAACCGGCTTGATAACCGGTTGCGTGTTAGCTTCGTTGAGATTTCAATCTCCGACGACCCACGTTATTCTATCATGGATTGCTGTTTTTACGGACTCAGTAGTGAGTATTGACTTCTCAAGTAATCCATGTGATTGCTGTTTTGTCGTGCTACGAGGACTCAGTAGCTTCAACGTTTCTATCTGACTGTAGGAAAGACTACAACTCCCCCTTTTTGTTTGCATATTCCACTGAGGTCATTGACCGTCATGTCTACGGATATGATTTTTAAATATAAAAACCTGTGACTCCCATTTGTGAGAGGAGGTCACATAGAGAAAACCGTAAATACTAGAAAAAGGAGGTTTCACATTTGATATGTAATAGAGAGATGAGAGCTGTAACCCACGCTCTCTTCTCTTGCTGAAGGCTATTAGCAAACTATCTTACGCGCCTCTCCGCTCCTATTTGGACGACGCGAATCTGTAAGAAGTAGTAGGTTACAGGTGCAGTTGCATCCGAGGACCGCTTGGCAAGCTTATATGGTTACATTTTCAGTGTGGACCTGGTGGAACCCCACAGATAGTCCCAGTTCTATTGAGGTAACTGGGTATAGGGACAACCCCCTGAATAATAGGTCTCCAAGAAACAGATACACACAACATCATGGATACGAAACGACCTTACCAACGCTTTTGCACGATGCAAGACATCCTTGCACACAGAATGAATCGTTCTTTACTACATCCTAGTAGGGAACCCACATATGATACGAAAGCATTTGTCACTCCTCAACAAGATGAGATCTTGTTGTATTGTGAGTCGGCATTGACATTGACGTATGATCTACGACGTTCAACTAACGTCGCAGATGTAACGGTTTCTTTTTGCTCGTTTTTCAGAAGTGTAACACAAACTTCTGTGACGGGAACACTTGCGAATATTTTCGTTAAGTTGGCGGAAGAACTCTCTGATGAGCTACCATTCTTCCAATCTACATCATGGATTGATGTCCTTGATGATCTTCACAAAAACATGCATAGAGTGGTTGGTAGCACTCTAGGCAAAAAGCTTCTCACCGTTTTCAACCACGTGATCGCTCACACTTTCTACCACAAACTTGGGATCCAGATCGATCCTAAGATGTACCGA
>JAOZIG010000022.1 GCA_026014515.1 Candidatus Bathyarchaeota archaeon
CATGGCCAACCGATGCCAATTGGCTTATGGATTTACTTGATTTTTCGACGTTCTCATCCGATACCTCCTTGGCACTGGAGGGGCTCTATTACATCGGGTATCGTATATCAGAGGGACAAGAGTTGCTCGTGCTAAACAATTGGACACCACCTCAGAGTGTGGATTCCATCTATTTCACTGCTGAAGATGCTGTAGAAATTCCAGGGGCTTTTAAAGTCGTTAACTCATGGGGTGTTGAAGGTGATTGGGAACATGTTAAGGATGGTTCTTACTACATTCCCTTTGATGTAGCAGTACAGCTTAAATTGTCAGTGTTCTATACCTTGAACAATCCAGAGGTGATCTATAAACCCACTCTGCTTGCTGCATTCCAAGTTGACCATCCCAACCAAACAACCTGCCTTGTCTCTGTTGGGATTGGAGACCCAGAGCACCCAATCATGGAGAAACGATTCCAATCCATCTCTCGATATAATGGATCGATATTTGTTGAGGGTCCACAGAACCCATTCCCTGACTATCCCATTGTAATGGATATCAGTGAGTTCGCACCTTATCTTGATGTGCATGACGTCTTTCTTCGCATAGACAACACCAATGATATCACTCATCCTGCTACCATCTCATCGTTTTCCATTGAGCTCTATGATGCGTATGAAAGCTCTAGTTCATCTCCAGTCCAAACACTGGAGGTGGAAGATTCACAGCTTGGCACAGTTGAAAAAGGGGAGATGGTTTCCCTGACAGTTGAGACAGCAGGTGTCTTGGATACGTATCAGCTATCCCTCGCTCAAGATACGGAGCGGACCTTGCAGACATCTTTTTACCCAGTAGAGGAGAGGCCACTCACTGAGGAGGAGATAATACAGCTCCTTGGGATGCAGAGGCAGGACACAACACCTCAGGAGAGATCCTTGGGGGAAGAAATGAAAGCAACTGGCTTGGCTCCTATGAGCGAGTCGCAGGTTCGTGATTTAAAGACAATTAGCTCTTTGGGATCTCTCTACCATGAAACCCTCCCCTCTGAGGTTGATTTGAGCAACACTCAGTACTTTCCTCCCATTGGTGATCAGGGCCTAAAAGGTTCCTGTTCAGCCTTCTCTGCCGGCTACTATATCCATACCTACAATGAGGCACGCGAACATGGGTGGGATATCTCCGGCGCAGTGTGGCCAATTGCAGAGTTCTATCAAGACAAGATTATGAGTCCCGATTTTACCTACCATCTGGTAACTCAGGAACCGGGGTCTAATCAAATGTCCATAATATCCATCTTGGATAGGATAGGCTCCGCAACATGGGCAGAGATGCCATATGATTCGGTGGATGACTCTACGACCTATGAGTATCCATGGCCCAGTGAGGATGCTTTTCGTGAGGCAGCCCTCTACCGTTCCCAAAGGGCAAATAAAAACTACTTCCATGAGTTGGGTGTAGGGTTCCTTGTTCTTGATAGCTACGAAAAAATCGAGATACTTCAGCATCTTATCACTTCTGGGTATTGTCTCAGTACTAGTATTTGGGCAGAGGGTTTCTTTTATGGGGAAGAAGGCTGGAATAGTGGGAAGGATGTCAT
>JAOZIG010000548.1 GCA_026014515.1 Candidatus Bathyarchaeota archaeon
ATATAACTGAATCATTACCCGCTTCAAAATCAATTGATGAGATTGCTGAAAAGATAGAAACCGCTGTTAGAGAAATCATAGGCTTTGACATAGGCAGTTTCGGGCTTGTAAAGGGAAACGTGCTTCATCATGAGTACATTTGGGGTGTTGATATATCTGAGAATATTATTCTGCCTCTTGACGGGAATGGTGTGACTGTTCGAGCAGTTCAGACTGGAGAAACCCAACATATACGCGATACACGAAAGGAGTCTAATTACTACACTCCAGATGAAGTAGGGGAAACTGGATCAGAACTATGTATACCTGTAAAGATAGCTGGAAACGTAGCCGCTGTTATCAATATTGAAAGTAGAACTATTGATGCGTTTAGCCTACAGGATGTTTCATTGCTATCTATCTTATCTGAACATGTCGGCTCAACGATGTATAACCTTAGGCTACTAGAGAATGAACGCGCCTTTACAAAACGTCTTGAAGCCTTAAGCACTGCAGTGGCTTCATTGAACGCAACTGAGAAACTGGAAATGCTTGCCGCTGAAACATTGGCTATAATTGATGAGATAATGGAGGTTCCATATAGCTCGTTTAGTATAATAAAAGATAACCAACTTGTGGCGATAAAAAGTAAAGGCGCTCCATTAATTGACCTAAACATGCCCATAGATGGTTCAGGTATCACCGTAAGGGCTGTTAGAGAGAAAAAAACAATTCTAGTCCATGATACTCGTCTTGATCCAGACTATGTTAAAGGATCGACTGAAAGTCTCAGTGAGTTAGCTATACCAGTCATTGTCGATGGAGAGTCAAAAGGAGTGATTAATATGGAGAGTCTAGAGTTAGGCTATTTTAATTCTACACATCAGTCACTATCTGAGACTCTAGCAGCTAACGTTGCCTCAAATATTCAAAGGATTCAAAGAGAAGAAGCCATGAGAGAGGCTGAACGAAGGGCCATCAGGGAGCAGGAGAGAGCTGAACAAGCGATAGAGCTTGAAGAGATGAAAACAGGTTTCATACGGACTGCTACCCACGAGATACGGACTCCATTAACATCTATCAAAGGCTATACACAGCTGGCTCAGAGAAAAATAGAAACCTCAGATACCACCGATCTGGACAAGTATTTTGACGCCATATTAAGGAATACGGAACGTCTTGAGTCGCTATCAGCGGATCTGCTTGATGTACAACGGATTGAATCAGGTAGACTAGAACTGAATAAAGCTCCTGCTTCTATCCATGATATGCTTAATGCTTTGAAACTTGAGATGAAGCCAATCCTTGATTCACGGAATCAAGAGTTACTCATCTCCGGTGAAGATTATCAGTTAAACGTAGACAGGATAAGAATGATGCAGGTCTTGGTTAATCTAGTGATGAATGCCTCAAAGTTCAGCCCAGAAAACTCAGACATCAATATAGCCATTGACAGAGAAGGTGATATGGTTAGAATAAGCGTAATCGATGAAGGCGTTGGTATCAACAAGGAAGATATACATAAAATCTTCAAACCCTTCCCCGGGATACGCGTAAAAGGCGTAAAAGACAGCACAGGGCTTGGCTTGAGCAT